>JASFSK010000499.1:0-4386 GCA_050114455.1 Desulfobacterales bacterium
AACCGCATCCTGACCCGGTCAAGCCGGTGAATATTGAAAATTGAAGAACGAAGACTGAAAATTAAATTTTTATGGTTGCCGCCACGCTCTATCTTTATTTATAATGGCTGGAAGTCTTTCAATATTCAATAAGCTCATAGGTCATAAAGTGTTTCATCTCTTTGCGGTGCCGGTCGTTTTTTCGCGCCCGAACCTCCTTTTTTCTCCGGCATCAGAAAAGGCTCTTCGCCTTCCAAAAGATCCCCCATTTCGGCCTCAATGGCATCGGGGTCTTCGCCGGCCTCCATTCTTTTCAAGGCCTCCTGCATTCCCGCACCCAGCTCAAGTCCGGTCATGTCCGTGAGTTTGCGCATTAAATTGGCAGCCTGGCGTGGATCATCTTCGTTGATATTTTCGGCCTCGCCTGCCAGCATTTGCATGGCTTTTTCCATTTTGTTCTCATCAAACGGAAGATCATCCATATCGCTGTCTTCCGTGGCCTTACCGGTAAATGCAAAGGCCGACATTTGTCTTGACAGTTTCCTGGTTTTACATTTAGGGCAATTGGGCTTTTTGTTTGTGTTGATGGTTTTTGAGAAAAAATTGAATATTGTGTTGCAATCATCACAGTAGAATTCATAAATCGGCATATGATTTCCTCCCTCATCATGTCGTCCAAGTCCACAAGGTTATGTAAGAATTTTAAAATTTGATCAAATCTTTGTCAATAAGATTGCCGGTTAGATGTAAGTTATAATTTTGGTCTATTGACTGATGTTGACTTGCCGGTCGGCATCTGTTATGCCACCTGGCATTTAAATTTTGCAGAAAGGATATCTATAATATGGAAAAAACACTGTCGATTATCAAACCCGATGGGGTCCGGCGCGGCCTGATTGGAGAGGTCGTCAAAATGCTGGAACAGAACGATCTTAATATCGTGGCCATGAAAATGGTGCATATGACCAAGTCCCAAGCCAAAGGTTTTTATGCCGTGCACCGGGAGAGGCCTTTCTACGAGGATCTGACGGACTTCATGAGTTCCGGGCCCGCTGTCGTCATGGTCCTGGAGGGGGATGGCGTCATTGCCAAATATCGGGATTTGATGGGTGCTACAAATTACAAGGAAGCGGCCGAGGGTACGATTCGGCAGAAGTTTGCCACCGACATCGAAAAAAATGTGGTTCACGGCTCCGACGCACCGGAAACGGCCTCCTTTGAAATATCATACTTTTTCAATCGCTTTGAAATTATCCGTTGATGCCCGATAAAATCAACCTGAAAAATATAGCCATTGTTCTGCACCGGACACGGTTTCCCGAAAATATCGGCGCCGCCGCCCGGGCCATTCGCAATATGGGCATCGGTCAACTGGTTGTCGTCGATGCCCAAAATTGTGATCTGACGAAAATCTGCCGCATGGCCACCCATGCAGCGTCTGACGTGGTTGAACAAATGGCGGTCTACGACACTTTGGATGCGGCACTGGCCGATTTTAATTACGTGGTCGGAACCACCGCCCGCTTGGGTGGCCAACGCAAGGTTGTCAGTTCACCTTCAAAACTGGGCCCAAAGCTTTATCCCCTGTCACAGGCGAACCGAATCGCCCTTGTTTTCGGACCCGAAGACCGTGGACTTACCAACGTCGACATCCGCTACTGCGATTTGTTGGTCAACATTCCCACGGCCGATTTTTCTTCACTCAACCTGGCTCAAGCGGTTATGATCCTGTGTTATGAGTTGTTTTGCTTCAGCAGCGCTAAGTCTGGAGAGTTTGCTCCGCGTCTGGCCAAACAAGTTGAGCTCGAGGCGATGTACGAACAGCTAAAAGATGTTCTGGTTCGAATCAGCTTCATCAACCCGGACAACCCGGACTATTTTATGAACAACCTGCGCCAATTTTGTTCTCGTTTGCAGCTGCGGGCCAAGGAAGTGCAAATTGTCCGCGGCATTTGCCGCCAGATTCTCTGGTATGGCAAGAAATGCTACCGGGATGGACTCGATATGAACTCTAAATCCGAAACGCCAATATCGAAACTCGGCATATCGAATGAAGAATGACGATTTGCGTTAAGTGGATGCCGCTTTCAGAGGCGTAGGCGCTGTAATCCATGCGAGCCAAAGGCTTCGCTCTGCTCTTCTTTCAACGAAAATTAAAGAATTCTTTTATCCGTCACTCATTTGTTACGGCTGTCACGGGCTATTTCCCGCAGGAGTCGGTCGCATCTTGGAAAACGCTCCGACTGCTCGATTGTATAGAGTTTCTTTTTTGATCAGATTAGATGCTTGCGGCCAGCTGGGACGCCCGTATCTATCTTCTCCACCACAGCAGTGCCCATGTCGGATGTGCTCACAGCCTTGAGCTTGTCTGACGCTATGTCGGCGGTGTGAATCCCGGCGTCCAGAACATCAGCTACCGCCTGTTCAACGGCATCGGCGGCTTCCTGGTGGCCGACACTGATTCGCAACATCATGGCCGCCGAAAGTATCTGGGCAACCGGGTTTGCGATCCCCTGGCCGGCAATATCGGGGGCGGACCCACCGGCCGGTTCAAACAACCCGAAATTACTTTCGTTGATGCTGGCCGAGGGCAGCAAACCCATGGATCCGGTCAGCATGGCGCATTCGTCCGATAGAATATCCCCAAACATATTGCCACATAGCAGCACATCAAATTGATGCGGATCTTTTACCAATTGCATGGCAGCGTTGTCGATATACAGATGGTTGAGTGCGACGTCTTTGTGTTTTTGGCCGACCTCACTCACAACCTCACGCCACAGCACCATGGAAGACAGCACATTGGCTTTGTCAACCGATGTTACCCGTTTCCGTCTGGATGTTGCTAAACTAAATGCCGTTTCGGCAATTCTTTCGATCTCATTGCGTCGATACACCATGGTATCATAGGCCCTTTCTTCCGGCCCGTGGCCCTCACGGCCCTTGGGCCGACCGAAGTAGATACCCCCGGTAAGCTCTCTTACACAGAGGATGTCGAATCCGTCACCGACAATATTCGGATGAAGGGGGCTCGAATGTACCAGTGCCTTGAAGATTTTTGCAGGCCTCAGGTTGCAAAACAGCTCGAAGTGTTTGCGCAAGGGCAGCAGTGCGGCCCGTTCCGGCTGCTGATCCGGCGGCAGCGATTCCCAACGGGGTCCACCGACCGAACCCAACAAAATGGCATCGCTGACTTCGCACAGGCTGAGGGTTTGGTCGGGCAGGGCAGTACCATGCCGATCATAGGCGACACCGCCGATGTCGGCAGATTGAAAGTCTAATGAGAAATTAAACTTTTTACAGACGGCTTCGAGAACCTTGACCGCTTCTTTCATAACCTCCGGGCCAATACCGTCCCCGGCTAAAACAGCAACTTTTTTCATAACTTCACTTTCAAAAGTAAATTTTATGGGTTTTTCATCATTTCACTTATTCCGCACTGCGTATGCCGCCTTCCCGCCGGTGCGTAAGCCCCGCCCTTATGGCTTCCGGCTCGCAGAGCCCACAGCTCGGAGAGGCCGGAGGCCAAATTCATTCTAGTCGGTGTCGGATTTCAGCACCGCCAGAAAAGCTGATTGAGGGATCATGACACTGCCGACCATTTTCATTCGTTTCTTTCCTTTTTTTTGTTTTTCCAGTAATTTGCGTTTTCGTGTGATGTCACCTCCGTAACATTTGGCAGTGACGTCTTTGCGGAAGGCGGATACGGTTTTGCGGGCGATAATATTACCGCCGATGGCTCCCTGTATGGCTATTTTGAACATCTGACGAGGAATTTCATCTCGCAGTTTTTCGCAGGCAGTCCGGGCTCTAGCGACGGCATTGTCTCTGTGCACCAGTTGGGACAGGGCATCCACCCGCTCCCCATTGATAAGGATGTCCATTTTGACCAGATCCGTTTGTCTGAAATCGATGATATCATAGTCAAAAGAACCGTATCCTTGGGTAATCGACTTTAGCCTGTCGTAAAAATCATAAATGACTTCGGCCAGCGGTATTTCAAAAATCATTTCCAGGCGATCGCTGGTGAGATATTGATAATTTTTGTTGGTTCCGCGCCTTTCGAGGCAAAGCTTCATTACCGCCCCCATGTAGCGATCCGGCACGATGATAGACGCCCGGATGTAGGGCTCCCGGGTGTGCTCGATCAGGGTGGGATCGGGATAAAGGGCCGGGTTGTCAATGGTTTGTTCCGTGCCGTCATTCATAAATAATTTGTACTGTACCGAGGGTGCGGTCAGGATAAGAGAGAGGCCGTACTCCCGCTCGAGCCTTTCCTGGACAACTTCCAGGTGCAGTAACCCTAAAAATCCGCAGCGAAATCCGAAGCCCAGGGCAACGGAGGTGTCCTTTTCATAAATCAGGGCGGCATCGTTTAGCTTGAGTTTTTCAAGCGCGGCTACCAAT
>JASFSK010000500.1:0-4383 GCA_050114455.1 Desulfobacterales bacterium
CGGCGTCAATCTGCGCGCTTGCTTGTGCGACGTAGTAAACTACGCCTCCGCACAAGCGCTTGATTTCCTTGACCTTGGGCAAAAATCCGCATTTCTGGATTGGAAACAGCAAAAGGTGCCCGTCTCTGATAAAGGACTTTTATGGACGGGCACTAGCTAGGTAAAGTTTGCACTATAGAGAACGTGAAAAGGGCCATCCAGGTAGACCGGATGGCCTTTTTAAATCAGAGATTCTAAGGTACAAGGTTCAAACCATAGTTGAATTGTCTACTGGGTGACCGAGAATCCATAATGTTGAACAATAGGGCGTTTGGAATAAACCAGCTGGGGCGTTAGTACTACTTAAAGCAGCAGTACAAAACTGCCGATAGCGAGACGTTGTTCTGCCAAACGCTCTAACCCCCCCCCCCCGGAAATTTTAATTCCTCCAATCTTGATAAACCGCCATTTCAATCCTATGTTATCCCTGCCAAGCCTTTCGTCGCCTGGAATGATAACACTTTTCGGATAAAGACTGAGTCGCAATCGGCTCTCTCCGCTGAATTTATGATTGGGGAATGTCAATAAACATTTTTATCCTATATATTTATAGTATTAACGAAATGTTAGGTCTATTGTATTTTCTGTTCATCGACCCGGGCGGATACTGAGGTTGAATCATGCAAATATTTGTGTATGTCTACATTATTGCCCTGATTGGAATGCCTGCTGCGGCACTGGATGAACAGCCGCTGGAAGCATTGCAGCGGGGGATTGATAAAGTTATCGGTTTATTGGAAGATCCAAACTATCAAGATGATTCCCTGAGAGACGAACAGGCACAAAGACTCTGGGAGGCTACTCAGGAAATCTTTGATTTTGAAGAATTTTCCAGGCGGGTACTGGCCTCTCACTGGAAAAAATTTATTCCTCGGCAAAGAGATGAGTTTGTTGAGCTTATGGGTCAATTTCTGGGGAAGTTAAATATGCCCAAATTACAAGCAAGCTACAACGGAGAAAAAATTTTATACTCTGAACAGAAACTCATCAGCAAGACCAGAGCCTTGGTTGATATCAAAGTCCTATGGAAAAATCTCAAAGTCCCTGTTACACTTCGAATGAGAAGCCGCCATGGTCGCTGGAAGGTGTATGACTTCACCGCACTCGGCATCAGCGCCGTGGGTAACTATAGGGCTCAATTAAATCAAATTTTGCAGAAACAATCCCCTGAAGAGGTGATTGAAATTTTTAAAGAAAAAATACGTACGAAAGAGAAAATGATTGCGCTTGAAAAAGAGGCCTAAGGAAATGGTGTCGGATGTCATGTTCCAGCATCTAAGCTCCTTTCACCGGCATACATGAAACATGGAATGACGAATGATGATTGACAATCGACGAATTGTGGAATCGCTTCGCGAAATCTATTTAATCAAGCCAATATAGGCGTTTGCATACATGTCTTTAGAAATTATTAAAAATCACATCCAAAAATTACATGCTGCCCGGTTTCTTGTCTTGCTGATTTTGCTTCTACTCCTATTGGTTTTGACACCATTTCTAAACGAATTTGTCCAGACGAGAATATTAATGGACATTTTCTTAACCATTATTTTTATTTTAATCATTTACACCATCCGACTGAAACGACATCAGGTGATCATCGCTTCAATTTTGGTTTTTCCTTTGATTATTGTGACCTGGTCGACGTATTTTTTTGAAATCAGAACCATCAGCTTATTAACCAGAATTTTCGGAGCCCTTTTTTTTGCATATGCCGCCATCAATATACTGCGGATTATTGCTAAATCAGAAAAAGTCACCAGGGAAACTATTTTTGCAGCCATTGTCGCCTATTTGCTGATTGCACTGATGTGGGCATTTCTGTATATGATCCTGGAGGTGTTGTCTCCCGGTAGTTTTTCTTTTCCGGATTGGGGGTCTTGGGGGGAGACAATGCGGTATGAATATTTGAGTTTTGTCACCATCACCACCCTGGGATACGGTGACATCACACCTGTAACGGACAAGGCAAGTGCCTTGGTTATCATGGAGGCGGTTGTCGGCCAAATATATATGGTGGTGTTGATTGCCTGGCTGGTCGGAATGCATGTGTCACGAAGATCGAAGTGATCAAGCAAAATGATATAAAATTTGAAATGGATTAAACTGAGCTAAAATTGTGTTATTCTGTCATATTTATAAATAGAAAGAGCAAAGCATCTCTTTAATTTTAGACAAGTTAGGTCATTTTAGGCATTCGTTTCTTTTTGTAACTTCGGATCGAGTGATTTAAATTTTTCTTTAAATTAATTTTAAAGGTGGTGAAAAATGAAAAGGACTTTTTTCATAATCCTGATGATCATCTGTCTTGCTCCGCTTCATTCCTTTGGCGATGAATGCACCGAAGGCGACTGCGTGAACGGCAAAGGAACCATTGTCTTTTCGACCGGGCATAAATTTACGGGGGGATTTAAAGACGGTGTCCGGCACGGAGATGGTGTATTGTTGATGCCCGGTGGTAGAAAAATCGTCGGTGTTTGGGAGAATAACGAGATAAGAGAGGGTACCTATACCCAACCCGATGGCACCACCTATGAGGGGCAATGGAAATTTCGTGAAAGAAACGGGCGGGGGACCTTGATTTTTCCGGACGGGCGAAAATATGTCGGGGATTTTAAAAGCGGCCAGCGACATGGCAAAGGTACCCTGACCTATCCGGATGGACGCGTCTATACAGGTGACTTCGATTACGGTGAGAGATCCGGCTCCGGAACCATGACCTATCCGGACGGACGCACATATACGGGTGAGTTTAAAGCCGGTGAAAAAAACGGGCGCGGCACAATGATATATCCCGACGGGAAGAAACAGGAAGGTGAGTTCAAAAACGGGGAGTTTGTGGGGCAGTGAGTTGAATGCGGAAGTGGGAACGCGGAGTGCGGAATGAAAATATAGAGGGCATTGCTCAAATCGTATCGTTAAATGTTGATCGTTTGTCATTAGAGCGTTTGGAACAAAGCAGCTAGGGTGTAATTACAATTTAAAGTACCATTGTAAAACTGCCCATGACGGAACGTTATTCTGCCAAACGCTCTAACCCAGCCTATTTCAACTTGTTCAACCAATCCCCCTCGGCAAACCATTTCAATTTCAGCTCATCCAGCATACCACTTCCTTCGATATTGTTGAGCGTATTGCGGGTCCAATTCATCAACAAGGGATCGTTGGCCGGGATGGCGATCCCGATTGGTTCATAGGTCAACTGAGTGACAACTGAAAGCAGGCCAGCATCCGGATATCTGAAGACAGATACGATGCAGATCGGATAGTCCGCGATCATGGCATCGGCCTTATCCTGTAATATCATGTCAACTGCTTCGTCATAGTTTTCGGCTGCAAACAGCGTTGTTTTATCCAGAAAGGCTTCGGCAAACGCCTGGCTGGTCGATCCTTTAAGGGCCACAATTTTTGTATTGGGATTATTGGCATCAGCAGCTTCATCGGCATCGGCAATGGTTTTCATTTTGGTCAGAAATGCTTTGCCGGAAATAAAATAGGGGCCGATAAATGCCACCTTGCGATTGCGTTCAGGCGTGATGGTCATGCCAGACAATACCATGTCGACCTGTCCGGTTTGAAGCGCCGGCAACAATTCGTTGAATGGTTTGGTAACAAACTTTACGTTGACATCCATTGCTTCGGCCAGCATTCGGGCAAGATCCGCCTCAAGTCCAAAGATGTCACCATCTTTGGAAGTCATGTTTAACGGTGGCATGTTGCCCATGGTGCCGACAACCAATTGCCCGCTTTGCTGAATGCGATCGAGCACCGGGGATGCGGAGGTGCCGCTGGTTGCCTGCTGCATCTGCGCACAGCCGGCAAAAAAGATCACGGTTAAGACCATCGCGAAAAAAACTTTTGCAAACTTCATTGTTCATCTCCTTTTCTCATTTCTTTAAATGCATTGATTAACCCATTGGTCGAGGAATCATGGGAGGCTATGTGTCTGTCATTTTTTAGCTCCGGAAGAATATCGGTGGCCAATTGCTTGCCAAGCTCGACACCCCATTGATCAAAAGAAAAAATATTCCATATGACGCCCTGAACGAAGATTTTATGCTCATACATGGCAATCAGGCTGCCCAGGACCTTTGGCGTCAATTTTTTGAATAAAATAGAATTGGTCGGTTTGTTGCCGTCAAATATTTTATGGGGAACCAATTTTCCGATTTCAAGGTCGGTTTTACCGGTCTTTTTCAATTCTGTAAACACCTCTTCTTTGGTTTTGCCGTTCATGAGGGCTTCGGTCTGGGCAAAAAAGTTGGACAGCAGGATATCGTGATGGTCACCGATCGGGTTATGGCTGACAGCCGGTGCCAGAAAATCTGCTGGAATCAGCTTTGT
>JASFSK010000501.1:0-4375 GCA_050114455.1 Desulfobacterales bacterium
GCTGGCCTCGAAGGATTCGAGCCGGTTTCCGGCAGGATGAACGTTAAGCGCTTGGCCGGAGACATTCATCTTATCGACGATACATACAATGCAAATCCCGACTCCATGAAAGCCGCCTTTTCCACCTTAAGCAAAATGAGTGCCGGAGCCAGAAGGGCTGCCGTACTCGGCGATATGCTTGAACTTGGCGATCGGGCGCAATCACTGCACCGAGAAGTCGGTGCCGGTGTTGCCTGTGCGGGCGTCTCCCGCTTATACGTCTGCGGCGAATTTGCAGCCGAAGTAATAGCCGGTGCCCGTCGTGAAGGCATGCGGCCTGCCGATACCTGTGAAGGTACGCATGCTGAAATCGTTGAAGACTTGAAAGTTTGGCTGCATGCCGGCGACTGGCTGCTGGTCAAGGGTTCGCGCGGAGCGGCCATGGAAAAGGTAGTGGAGGGGCTCACAGCTTGGGCAGGAGAGGAAATGAGTTAATCGTTAATTGTTATAAGTTATTTGTGGCAGCGAATTTTGCTTTCATCCCGATTTAACGGGCAGTAGCAAATAAAACCGATAGAATCCTCGAACCTATAACGAATATCCAATAACCAGTAGCTAATCTATGCTTTACCACCTGCTATATCCGCTGCATACGACGTTTTCCGTCTTTAACGTATTTCGTTACATTACGTTCAGGACGATTTACGCCAGTTTGACGGCCTTTTTCATCTGCTTTCTCTTGGGGCCGTGGATGATCAGAAAACTGGGTGCCATGCAGGTGGGTCAGTACATACGCGATGACGGTCCCAAAACACATCTGGACAAGGCCGGCACGCCGACCATGGGTGGAACGCTGATCATAATTTCCATCGCCATATCCATTCTTCTCTGGAGTGATTTGACCAATTATTTCGTATGGATTGTGCTGTTTGTCATCTTGGGCAGCGGAACCATCGGATTCGTCGATGATTATCTGATGCAAATCAAAAAGCAAAGCAAGGGCTTGACTGTCCGCAAGAAATTGGCCTTGCAGGTTATTGTCGCTGTAGCTGCGAGCATCCTGGTATACATCACGCCGGATTTTTCGACCGAAGTGACCATTCCGTTTTTCAAGAATATCTCCCCGGACTTTGGCTGGGGCTATATCATATTTGCGGCATTGGTCATTATAGGGGCGTCCAATGCGGTCAATCTCACCGACGGTCTCGACGGTCTTGCCATCGGGCCGGTGATCATAGCCGCTTCGACATATATGATTTTCGCCTATGTTGCCGGGCATGCCAAAATTTCCAATTATCTACAAATTAACCATGTGAGCGGAAGTGGCGAGTTAGCCATCTTTTGCGGTGCGCTGGCCGGTTCCGGCCTCGGATTTTTATGGTTTAACGCCTATCCGGCGCAAATTTTCATGGGTGACGTCGGCTCCCTATCCCTGGGCGCATCCTTGGGAACCATCGCGGTCATCACCAAACAGGAAATCCTGTTGGTGTTGGTGGGTGGACTATTCGTCATGGAAGCCTTGTCTGTCATTTTCCAGGTAGGTTTTTTCAAGATGACCCATGGTAAAAGAATTTTTCGCATGGCGCCGTTGCACCACCATTTTGAATTAAAGGGATGGCCGGAGCCGAAAGTAATTGTTCGGTTCTGGATCATTGCCATCGCACTGGCCTTGCTGGCCATGAGCACATTGAAATTAAGATAGCATCCAATCCAAGACAGATGTGGCGGGTGTTTAAATTACAAATGACCCGAAATAGTTCGCCAAATTCCGGCCGCCGCCGCTCTTGCTCAGGTCTTGCCCTCCTGCCGGCATGGGCGGGGCGGTCGGTTTGGACAAATACATTTAATGATGGAGCTTGCAAATAAGACAGTGACAGTGGTCGGCCTCGGTGTCACCGGGATTGCCGTTGCCCGGTTTCTAAAAAAGAGGGGAGCGAAGGTGTGTGTCTCTGACCAGGCCGTCGAGCAAACACTTGGCCCCCTGCCGCAAGGGCTCCGAGAAATGGGAATTGCCGTCGAGTTGGGTCATCAGAAATCCCAATCCTTTCATAAGGCTGATCTGGTTGTTTTAAGTCCAGGGGTGCCCCACACGATCGAACCCATAGAACGCGCGAAACAACAGGGCATACCCGTCATAGGCGAAGTGGAACTGGCTTCACGATTTATCGATGAGCCTATTTTAGCGATTACCGGCACCAACGGTAAAACCACAACCACCGAGATCTTGGGCAAAATGCTGAAAGATTCCGGCCTCAAGGTTTTTGTCGGAGGCAACATCGGCAATCCTTTGATCGATTACCTGGAAGAAAACCAAAAAGCCGATTTCATCGTTGCGGAGCTCAGCAGTTTTCAGTTGGACACCATCGACACCTTCAGGCCGAGAGTCGGGGTATTGCTGAACATCACGGCCGATCACCTGGATCGCTATTCGAGCTTTGATGCGTATGCTGCATCTAAAATCCGGATTTTTGCCAACCAGCGGCCGGAAGATATCGCCGTATTAAATGGCTCGGACCCGATGGTACGATTGCTCACCAAACCTCTGAAAAAAACAAAAATCTATTATGCCTCACTCAAAAAGGGCGAAGACGGTGCGGTCAACAATGGAACTCGAATCTGGTTTCGCTTTAATGAATCCCAAAAACGTGATCCTAAAGGTTATCTGGCAAATTTAATATCCCATGATCACAGCTTTTTGGACGTGACCAAAGTGAAGCTGATTGGCCGACACAACTTGGAGAATGCCGCCGCCGCGGCCCTGGCGGCCTTGGCGGCCGGGGCATCGCCCAAGACAGTCCAGGAGAGTCTCAACCGGTATCAGGGTCCAGCGCATCGATTGGAACATATCGATATGATTCACGGGGTAGATTTTATCAATGACTCCAAGGCAACCAATGTCGATGCCGTCATCAGAGCAGTCGAAAGTTTCAGCGAACCGGTGGTTCTGATCATGGGCGGCCAGGACAAAGGCGGTGATTTTTCAAGGCTCAAGGAAGTTCTGGCCGGACACGTTAAGAGGCTTATCGTCATGGGCAGTGCTGCAAGCCTGCTTCAATCCCAGCTGGGCGATACCGTGCCGACCATATCGGTGCTTGCCATGGCGGATGCCGTCAAGCAGGCCTATCGGGTCGTTTCACCAGGCAATGTAATCCTATTATCTCCCGGATGCGCCAGCTTTGACGCCTATGACAATTATGCGCAACGCGGTGAAGATTTTAAAAAAGCCGTCAAAAATTTCAAATTGCAGTTATCATGAGCATAAACAAGCAAACGACACATAGTGGTGCTTACGACATTCAACTGCTGTTTCCGGTACTTTTTCTGGTCGGAATCGGAATTGTGATGGTCTATAGCGCAAGTTCGGCCGTGTCTTTAAAACAATTCGGGTCGGACTACCTGTTTTTAAAAAAACAGGCGCTCTTTGCTTTTATTGGAATCATCGGACTGGTCATCTGCCGCCATTTTCCCTACCGTTGGTATCGACCGTTAACATACCCCTTGCTTGCCCTGGCGCTTATTCTGCTGATTGCGATTCAGTTGACCGATTTTGGATTTTCAGCCGGCGGCTCAGCCAGATGGCTGCGGTTTGGACCCTTTTCGTTTCAACCATCTGAATTTGCGCGGTTTGCCATGGTGGTATTCCTAGCCTATTCACTGGAGAAAAAGAGTGAAAACCTGAAAGTATTTTCGATCGGATTTCTGCCCCATGTTATCGTGTTCGGTGTGTTTGCGGTGTGCATATTCAAACAGCCGGATTTTGGATCCATACTCATCCTTGCTGCAATTACATGGTTGATGATGTTTGTCGGCGGTGTTCGCAGCCTGCATCTTTTTGCTTCACTGGTCGCGCTGCTGCCGGTGGCTTACTACTTTCTCATCAATGCCGAATACCGGGTCAAAAGGATTTTGAGTTTCCTCGATCCCTGGCAATACCCGGCAGATGAGGGATATCAGGTCGTCCACTCTTTGATGGCGTTTGGAACCGGTGGATTGTGGGGTGCCGGCATCGGGAAAGGGCATCAAAAATTATTCTACCTGCCCGAACCTCATACGGATTTTATATTCTCTATTATTGGTGAGGAAACCGGGCTGGTCGGAGTTCTGATTATCATTGGGCTTTATGGGCTAATTCTCATGAAAGGCATTCAAATTGCCTGCAAGGCACCTGACACATTCAGCTCGCTGCTGGCCTTTGGGTTAACCACGGCCATGGGGCTGCAAATCTGCATCAACATGGGTGTAACCCTGGGTCTGCTGCCGACCAAAGGGCTTACCCTGCCTTTTTTGAGTTATGGTGGGACTTCTTTGCTGCTGAATATGGCATCCATAGGGATTTTAATGAATATCAGTGCGTCATTGAATACGGCGCCAAAACGACGAAAATAAGCGATATCGT
>JASFSK010000502.1:0-4372 GCA_050114455.1 Desulfobacterales bacterium
TATTTTATCCACAGAAAATCTTGTCCGCAAAAAAAGTGAAAGTGCGACGAATTTTGCAAAACCTCCCATGGTATGACTGGAATGCAATCGCCAGTGCGGGTGTATGCATTTGAGTGAGAGATTCGGGGAAAAACTTAAAAATACTTTTATGCCCTGCGACTTGGGCTAGTGAATACCTGAATCACCGATTGATCTGCATTGACATGGTTTGCTGTCTGCATTAAAATTTCGATAATATATATCAGCAAAGCTGTTAAACGACAACCATGAATGACATCGAACCAGGGTCCGCCTATCGACGAAAATATCGCCGGAAGCGTCAGCATGTCTGTCATTGCTGCCGAGGAAAGTTTCCTTTTTGCTGGATGTGCCGATGTGGATTCAGTATCTGCCAGGAGTGTATGAAGGAAAATGTTTGGGGTATGTCCTGCAACGGGATCACCTGGCAATGCCCGGATTGCGGCGTGCAGAATGGCTTCGGCAACCAGTGATGATGCCGAGCTTTGCTATGAAGAGAAAGTAAATTTTGTTTTACCAGCCCCAAGTTTGATTGTCTAAAGCAGTTGCAACCAGAAAAGGATGATATTGCAACAAAGCGGTCATCGCTATCGATGGATCTGATGTTAATTGTCAGCACTGGTCAGTAGAGTCCGTAAAACGTCTTCTTTACCGACAATACCTACCAGCTTGCCGTCGTCGACCACCGGCAAGGTATGGTAATTTTTTTCTACCATGAGGGCGGCAACCTTTTCGATATCTGTGGTTGAGGTTACGGTCACCGGATCTGAGGTCATTGCGTGGTCTACAGTGGTGGCTGCGATTTTCTCAACTTCTTTGTCCAGACGATTGAATCGGGTCAGCGGGATATAGCCATCCAGGAGCGTAAACAGGGAGGGTATGGGGATGCCTTTTTGTTGGGCAATAAGATCGCTTTGGCAGAGAATTCCGACCAACTCTCCAGCTTGATTGAGTACTGGGACCCCGTTGATTCGCTCAGACAGAAGCAGCTTTGCCGCCTGCGTAATCTCTGTTTCAGGAGAAACGGTTTTTACTTCCCTGGTCATAATGTCCTTGACTTTCAGCATGTCGCCACCTGCATCTGGAATAAAATTTGAACGGAAAATCACAACGCGTCTGTCTGTCTAACATACAATATAGTGGAAAACAGATCAAGGATATAGAAGCCAGGTTCCAAAATCGGTTCCTTACAGGTGAGGGACTGTCCTCATGACTCAGTTCTGCTGGTATTCGCTGGTTTTGGGCTTGAAAAGGATGAATAGTACTATGACTGACAAATTGGTTGCCATTGAAGAGCAAAAAGGGCCTTATCAAGCCCTATTTGAAAAGATCATGCGAATGGTTCCTGATCGCGACAGAAATGATAAAAACCTTCAGAGATTGCTGGCTTTTCGTCTAAGAATAGATGGAGAGGCGGCCCTGAGTGAATATTTGATCCACAAAATCAGGGAGGCCATTAAATGTGCCTACACCGGAAAGTTATATGATTTTCTCAAAGATGATCTCATCGAAAAAAAATGCCAAATGGACGATGAGGAGATAAACCCGGAAGATCCAGAAGCAGCCTGAACGACGCTTCGTCCACCAACACGGACCTAACGTCAGCAAATACGGTAATGGTTGAGCACAAATCGAGCGAAACTTCGCTTGGTTCGGATTATGCCTGGGTAATGCAGCTTGCGACCCCACCAACATATTTCAGGATCGTTGGATTCTACTCAACATCACTAACGTTTCAGTCAGCCTCGGCATTTTTCGATAATAGGTCGGTAACGAGCTTGTCTAATTCGGGCAGCTCAATGGGCTTTTCCAATACAATATCGGCGTGGGCTTCCGTGGCCAGGGCTCCCGGATGTTCACCCCAGCCGGTAATGGCAATGACGGGTATCCCCGGATATTTCTTTTTAATTATAGAAATCACACCGACGCCACTAATATAAGGCATAACAAGATCGGTGATGACCAGGTCAAACCCTTCCTCCTCAGTCTCAAACAATTTCAAACCTTCCATGCCGTCCGGTGCAGTGAACACATCATAGTTTTTACTAAAAAAGTGCTGCAATCCGGCCACGGTTTCCACACTGTCATCAATGACAAGTAAACGATTTTTTTTTGCCATGTTTTCCTCTCCGCTAAATTTATTTATGTCTTTAATCATATCCTGTAAGGGCAGATAGGGCAAGGGTATTAATTGAATATGCTGACAAAATTCGATAATCTATCATCGCGATTCAGATCCTGTCTGGTGATCGAAAACCGGTTGATGGGAATCACCCTTGAGTATTATCTTTAATACTGCAAAACGACTTGACAATCGAATGGCGAATATATAATTTACAGTTTTGAGAATTATCTCATAAAGGATATTGCCATGGTAAGACCACAAAAAGACCGTATGGTTGCTTTTAATCCTGAAATCAGCTACTTCAAGCCTCGCGGAATCCCGATGATTGATTTGGAGGAAGTCTGTCTCACCGTGGATCAGCGTGAGGCGATACGATTGTCCGATCTTTTGGGCATGTCCCACGAGGATGCCGGTCGCCGCATGGGCGTTTCCCGGGCAACCTTCGGACGGATCATTCAAAAAGCCCGCAATACGGTGGCAGATGCATTGATCAACGGCAAAGCCATCAACGTTGAAGGCGGAAATTTTCGGATTGTCAACCAGGCAAGGCGATTTCGCTGCATCAGCTGTAATTTTGAGTGGGACGAGCCGTTTGGCGGGGGACGGCCAAAATGCTGTCCTTCATGCAAAAAAAACGAATTATATCGAATTGGAAAAAAAGCCACAAAAAAGAAAAATATTTAATGTAATAAATTATAAGGAGCATCATAAATGGTAGAAATTCAAAATAATATGCCAAAAAATTCCCAACAGATGCAGTCCGAACAGGATGCGGCAGTCAACCAGTCTTTAGGAAAAATTAAAAATAAGATATTGGTCATGAGCGGTAAAGGGGGCGTCGGTAAAACCAGCACGTCCGTCAATCTCTCGATTGCCTTGGCAGAGAAAGGCTACAACGTTGGGGTTATGGATGTAGATCTTCATGGGCCGGATGTGCCACGGATGTTGGGTCTGGAAGGTGCGCCTCAAGTCAATGAAAATAAGAAACTAAGCCCCATCAGCTATTCCGAAACCTTAAAAGCGATATCAATTGAGTCCTTCACGCCCAACAAGGATGATGCCATAATCTGGCGAGGACCTCTAAAATTTTCCGCCATCAAACAATTTATCGGTGATATCGACTGGGGTGATTTGGATTTTCTCATCATCGATGCGCCGCCGGGTACGGGGGATGAACCGTTGACGGTGGCACAGACCATAGCGGATGCCAAGGCCATTATTGTTACTACACCCCAGGAAGTCGCTCTGGCCGATGTCAGGAAATCCATTAATTTCTGCAAAACCGTTAAGCTGGAGATATTCGGACTGATTGAAAATATGAGCGGCTTTTCATGTCCGCATTGCAACGAAATGATCGAACTCTTTGGTTCCGGTGGCGGAGAAAAAACAGCCGGTCAAATGGGTATCCGGTTTTTGGGAAAAATTCCTTTTGATCCTAAAGTGGTGGCCTGCAGCGATGCGGGTGTCTGCTATCAGACGTCCCATAGCGAATCGGCGGTCACCAAAGCCTTTGTGGCGGTTGCCGAAAAGATGTCTAAACTGATTTGACTCAATTCATAAGCTACCGGGTGTGCCGGGACGAGAATTAAAAAAAGGTTCTACCGTTACCCCAAGGGCATGCTTCATGGTACAAATTTAATTGATGCCGGTGGCTTATGAGTCCAGGTTTTTTGCCGGACTGCCAAAAGTTATCAGATAAAAAATTAAAAATGAAATTTAAGATTACCACTCTAGTTGAGAATTCGGTCGCTCAAACTGGCAAACAATTGATCGGTGAACACGGCTTATCGTTTCATATTGAAACGGAAACGAATAAAATTTTATTCGATACGGGTCAGAATCTCGCCATATCAAATAATGCTAAGGTGTTGGGGATCGATCTCAGCCAAATAGACAAAGTGGTATTAAGTCACGGTCACTATGATCATACCGGGGGCCTCAAAAGCCTCGTGGCATGCAATGGGGATTTTACCATTTATGCCCATCCGGCGGTATTTGGTCATAAACTTAAGAGCACGGATGGCCATTTTAAGTATATCGGCATACCGCTTGAAAAACAGTATCTTGAAGCCAAAGGTATAAAGCTTAAGCTAACAAGACACCCCGCACAAGTAACCCCCGGTATCATGGCTACCGGCGAAATACCGCTGGAAAATGATTTTGAAGAATTGGAACCTGATTTTTACCTTAGAAAAGAAAATCAGATTATGGCAGACACACTTGCCGATG
>JASFSK010000503.1:0-4372 GCA_050114455.1 Desulfobacterales bacterium
GATCGTGGATTTGGCGGTGGAAGGTGGTGGGAATGTCGCCGGATCTCAGATTGATAAGGAAATCGATGTTGATGGCGTGCGCATCATAGGATTGGGTAATTTGCCGGGAAGAGTGACGGTTCATGCCAGCCAGATGTTTTCTTCGAATTTATATAACTTAGTGGATGAGTTCTGGAATCCCGAAGAAAAACAGATTGATTTAAATTTCGAAGACGAAATTGTTAAGGGATGTGTCATTACCCACCAGGGAAAAATCGTCAATGAGATGATTGCCAAGCACTACAGCACCGATTCATGATAAAGCGGAATGGAGGATTAAACATTCAGTCGTCACTGGCCAATATTCATTCATTTGAAGATAGCGAGAATATGACAATAACGATACTCTACCGTAAAATGCACAGAATAAATTTATAAGGAGCAGTCCCATGTCTTTCGGTCTATTATTTTTTGTTTTTGTACTGGCCATCTTTCTGGGAGTCGAACTCATCAGCAAGGTACCATCTCAATTACACACACCGCTGATGTCGGGCACCAATGCCATATCAGGAATTACAATTGTCGGTGCATTGACGGCAGCCGGCAGCGGTACGGATATGCTGGCCTCAATCCTGGGAACCGCAGCTGTTATTTTTGCCACAATTAACGTGGTTGGGGGATATTTAGTGACCAACCGCATGTTGGCAATGTTCAAACGGAAAAGCGGAGAGAAGAAATGACGGACATCACCCAAACTCTCATCGATCTGGGCTACATAGTTGCTTCAATCTTTTTTATTTTGGGCATTAAAATGCTTGGAAAGCAGGAACGGGCCCGATTGGGTAACTTGATGTCGGCCCTCGGGATGCTGGTGGCGGTGACAGTCGCAATGTTCGATTGCTGTCTCGACTTCACCTGGGTCATCATCGGCCTGGTTATTGGCGCGGGCATCGGTTTGATTTCCGCTCGCACCGTTAAAATGACCGCCATGCCCCAAATGGTGGCCCTGTTAAACGGCTTCGGTGGTATCGCCAGTTTGTTGGTTGGTTGGGAAAACTTTCACAGCCAACCCGACAGCAATCTGCTCATCCGAATCCCCGTGTTGTTGGCGGTGCTCATCGGCGGTGTTGCTTTTTCAGGCAGTATCGTCGCCTACGGAAAATTGGCCGGAAAAATTTCTGGAAGGCCCATTCTCATCAAACGGCAGGCATTGATCAACATTTTGATTCTGGTGGCCATCCTGAGCTGCAGCATCCTTTTAGTTTTCAAGCCCAGTGGATTTATTGCGTATTCGGTGTTTTTAACAATGGTGGTCCTAGCCCTGTCGCTTGGCGTCTTAGGTGTAACACCCATCGGCGGTGCAGATATGCCGGTCGTTATCGCTCTGTTGAATAGTTATTCAGGACTGGCTGCAAGCGCCGCCGGTTTTATTCTTCTAAACAATGTACTCATTGTAGCGGGCTCCTTGGTCGGTGCAAGTGGTCTCATTCTGACCGGTATCATGTGCAAGGCCATGAATCGTTCGTTGGGCAATGTTTTGTTTAGCGGCTTTAACGCCGGCCCTTCCAAATCGGTTTCTACAGCTGTGCAGGGAGAACCCAAACCGATCTCAGCCGACGATGCCTATTTTATTCTGGAAGCGGCCGCTTCGGTTGTCATCGTACCGGGATACGGTATGGCTGTTGCACAGGCCCAACATGCCGTCAGAGAGTTGGGAGAAATCCTGGAAAATAACGGCGCCGAAGTTCGCTACGCCATCCATCCAGTCGCCGGCCGCATGCCGGGCCACATGAATGTTCTGCTGGCAGAAGCCAATGTACTTTATGAGCAACTGGCTGAAATGGACGATGTTAATCCGATCATGGATACGGTTGATGTGTGCATGGTCATCGGCGCCAATGATGTCGTCAATCCCGCTGCCAGAGAAATCGAATCTAGCCCGATTTACGGCATGCCGGTCATCGATGTAGACAAGGCCAAAACCGTTCTGGTATTAAAAAGGTCGATGGCTGCCGGGTTTGCCGGGGTGGACAATCCTTTGTTTGTAAAGGAGAATACCCGGATGCTATTCGGAGATGCCAAAGCGACCGTACAGCAGCTGGTGGCGGAATTCAAAGAGAGCTAATGAATTATCTCCAGCATAGCCGGAGCCTCATGAATTGAGTCGGAGGACATCGTGTCATGAAAGAAGAAATTGCTAAAATTGCTGCCAGAATCAAGCAGGGCGGCAAGAATTTGGTTTTCACCGGTGCCGGAATTTCCACCGAAAGCGGCATTCCCGATTACCGCAGCCAAGGTGGTATTTGGGATAAATTCCGCCCGGTTTATTTTGACGAATTCATGTCCTCAAAGGAATCCCGTGTTGAGTATTGGAGACGCTGGGAAGAACTTTATGCTGACATTGCTAGAGCCAAGCCCAATCCGGCCCACACGGCACTGGCCAGATTAAATGACATGGGATTGCTTCAGGCCGTAGTCACCCAAAATGTCGACGGGCTGCACCAGGCCTCGGGTCTGCCCGACGATAAAATCGTCGAGCTGCACGGCAACACATGTCGCATCCGCTGTATGAGCTGCCAGAAGATTTCTCCCATCGGCAACGTGCAGCAGCGTCTGGCAAACGGTGACACGGCGCCTGAATGTGACTGCGGCGGTTATTTGAAACCGGACACCATTTCATTCGGTCAAGCAATGCCCGTAGCAGAGGTGGAAAAGTCCATCGCCCTTTCCGGAGAATGCGATGTTTTCTTGATTGTCGGATCCACCCTGGTGGTCCAGCCGGCAGCGCAAATGCCGATTTATGCAAAAGAGAAAGGAGCCTTTCTGGCCATTATCAACCTATCCGACACACCCTGTGACAGCATCTGCGACGTACTTATCCGGCAAAAAGCCGGAGATGTGTTCCCCCAGATCATCGAGGAGGTGGAAAGAGCTTGAAATGAAAATATTCAACAACCTGCACGCATTTGTGTGGCAATCCATGACCAACAACAATTGCAATGCCTATTTTATTGACGGCCCCAAGCGGGTGCTGATCGACCCGGGCCACAGCCAACTTTTCAACCATGTAGAGCGTGGTTTAAAGCAGCTGGAGATTGCCATCTCCGACATCGATTTGATCATCTGCACCCATGCTCATCCGGATCATATTGAGGCAGTTCAATTATTCAGGGATTTGCCGACCCAATACGCTGTCCATTTCGATGAATGGCAATGGGCCAGCACCATCGGAAAACAGATGAGTGCCACCTTTGGAATTGACATGGACGCGTTGATCCCCAATTTCTTTCTGGGGGAAGGCAGCCTTTTCCTGGATGGTACTGAAATAACCGTCTTTCATACACCGGGACATTCACCTGGCTCCATATCCCTTTACTGGCCTTCACAGAAAGCACTGTTTACCGGTGATCTGGTTTTCAAAGAAGGCCTGGGCCGGACAGACCTCCCGGGTGGCGACGGGTCGACGCTCAAAGAAAGCATTAAACGTCTTGCGGAACTCGAAGTGGAGTATCTTCTGCCCGGGCATGGCGATGTAATTACGGGTGCTGAAATGGTACGCAAAAATTTTAAAGAAATAGAGCAGTTTTATTTTGCTTACATATAAGCAGAAAACAGATATCAGAGAACAGATAAATTCTGATACTAGAAATTAGTTCCCGCCACCGATCAGACCATCCCTGACCCGATTTAATTGATTTTCATAGGCGGCACGTATCTCGCTAAACTTTTGCTGCCAGGATTCGTCCGTATCCAGGTTGGGCAGAACAGCCGAGCCGGTGATCGCGTGCTGCTCGGCAAGATCTTTTTTCAGTTGCGTCAACCGGTTCTGCGAAGCCTGGTGGTAAGTCTGCTGGAAATCGTCGATGGTAGTTTCGATCGCAGCTGTATTGATGGTGCAGCACTCCTGCAATAATTCGAACAATGACTGATTGTTCCGATTCAGTTCAAGACGATGGGTGATTTCAATGATAAGCGAATCATCCGTCGACAGGTTATAATCCTTTTTCAACAATTCATAGCCTGCTATCAGCTCTGTTTTTGTATATAATCCGTCCTCGTATTTCTGCATCATTCCCTTGATGCGATTTTCAATTTCCTGTTGAGTCTGCTGCTGCTTTTCTTCAGAGCTAAGCTTAAGATTTTTTGTTTTTTCCAGAACAAGATCCAGCGTGCTTTTAATTTCTCCCATTGAAAATTACCCCTTCTGTAAAATGTCAACCTGTTTCATCTTTAAACTACCAGGATAAATAATAATTATATTGAAACCATTTTCAATAGGAATGAGCGCAGATTCAGCATCTTTCCGCACCACAGGTGCAGATTCAGCATCTTTCCGCACCACAGGCACCGATTAATCGGGTTCTATCAGCCGGTCCAGTATTAACCCGTGGAA
>JASFSK010000504.1:0-4354 GCA_050114455.1 Desulfobacterales bacterium
CCGGATTGTCAATCAACCGCAGAATTGGGATTTTACCGGTGCCCGGCAGTTGTATGCCGGTGTGGATCTTGGCACTTATAAAGCGATCGTGATTGTCGTAGATGAAAAGGGCGTACCCCGGGCAGCATCCATGCGTCGCGCGCAAGTGGTTCGCAGCGGATTGATCGTGGATTACGCGGGGGCTCAAAATATGGTAGCCGAAATGCTCAAAGATGTCAGGGATGCAAGTCCTCTTCCCATTGAAAAAGGGGCGACGTCATATCCACCCCAAACGGAAAATGCGAATATCAATGTCACCCGATATATCTTGGAAGGGGCGGGATTGGACGTCTTAAATGTTCTGGACGAGCCGACCGCCGCCAATTGTGTATTAAAACTGGAAAACGGAGCGATCGTCGACGTCGGTGGTGGAACCACCGGTGTGGCCGTGATCGAAAAAGGCAGCGTTGTCTACACCAATGACGAGGCTACCGGCGGGGTGCATCTATCTTTGGTTGTGGCCGGCAACCTGAAAATCAGTTATGAAGAAGCTGAAGAAGTCAAGATGGATCGACGGCGAAATCGGGAAATACTTCCCATAGTCCATCCGGTCATCGAAAAAATTGCAAGTATTGTGGCTTCCTACCTGCAGCCATTCGGTGACCTGAATAGAGTTTGTTTTGTCGGAGGGACCTGTGAACTGGATGGCTTTATAGAAGTGGCACAACAGTCATTGAAATTAGAGAGTTTTCGACCGAAGTTTCCAGGATATATCACCCCAATGGGAATAGCCCTTTCGTGTCTGGATGCAACCTGAGATCCTGAGATGTGGAGGTACCGGAGTTCGGAGGTTTCAGGTGTCAGCAGCGCCACTGGCTGCCGAAGTGACAAGTTTGATAAAAAAGAGAATTCAGCTTTGCTGACTCTATAAAAAAGCAAATGTCGAATATCGAATAATGAATGTCGAACGCCGAAGGAATGAATTCTATCTAATTTATACAATAAATTGAGCGAAGCGAAATTACCCTTCGAAATTCTGCAGTTCGATTTTCTGGTCAGCGGTTCGCTATAGGGCAGCCCGGAGCTTCATACAGGGGCTGTCACCCGACACCCGACATCCGACACCTGAAACCAATGAATATTGATACAGCAAGATTTAGACGTGAGTTCGGTTGACGGGAAATCGTCATTACTCAAAAATCGATAATGACCGTTATGCAAATAGAGAACATCAAAAAGCTTGTGCGGGAAGTTTTGAAAGAAAAACAATTGTTGAAAAATTCCTCAGACAAGTCGACTAAAAATCGGATCCGCAGACCGCGGGCGGAACCGGCAGTCCTGAGTGTTTTCCATGCCGGGGTGCGGAAACTCGAACTGGCCCTCGAACAGGTGCAAGCCATAGAAAATATTGCCGGCCGTTCCAGCGTATTTGCGGTGAATTCGGCACGGCCCTGGGTATGCGGTGCTGATGTAAAAGAACAAGCCGGCATACGCTGCATTTTGGACAATGTCAGACCGGAGGGGCTTGAAAAGGCCCTGCTCAAATCGGACATCCTGATCCTGCCGACGTTTTGCTTCAAAACGGCGGCCAAGGTAGCCCAGTTAATCGGCGACGACCAGGAAAGCGCCATTGTTATCTCGGCCTTGGTCCAGGGCAAAAAAGTCCTTGCTGCACACGACGGTTTTACAGTCTGCGACTTGCTTTTGAATGACGGCATCAGGGATGAAATGGATCGCATCCTGGCGAAGCTGGAAGGCTTCGGCATGATGTTTTGTGAGACCGGGAAGCTGTGCGCCACTTTTCAGAACATCATCGACGGTCAAAAGAAAAGCACCCAGTCTCCGGCAAACAAGGTACCTTCTGGGAAGAAAGCGCCGACCTCCTGCAAGCTTGTCACCGCCAAGGATATTCAATTGGCGGTGGACGGAGGCCAGCACCCGATCTTGTTGGCACCCGGCGGAATCATAACACCGCTGGCCAGAGATCTTGCAAAAGAATACGCTATAAAAATTGTTAAAACCTGAGGTCGGATATGGCGCAGTGACATTTTGCCGGATAATCACCCAGCGGAAAGCCCGCTCTGCCCCGAACCAAAATGATTCGATGATAAAGGAGAATGTTAAATGGCTGAACTAAGAGCCTATTGTTATCTGGATCGACTGCAACCCCAATTTGCATCTTTGTTTGCAAGCGCCTGCCGCGGTTTTCTTTCAGTGGAAGGCATGGCGGCGCTGTTTGTCGAAGTGGCCCCCGGCATCGAGATCAATCGGTTGACGGACATTGCATTGAAAATAACCAATTCCCGGCCGGGGGAAATGATTGTTGAGCGGCGCTACGGGATGCTGGAAATACATTCCTTTGACCAGGAAGAAGTGCTGCATGCAGGGCAAATGATTTTAGACGAACTGGAGTTGAAAGAAGATAGTCGCGTCGCACCGCAAATCCTGGCAACCAGTATCATCAACAAGATCGATCCTTATCAGGCGGTCATTATCAACCGCAACAGCAAGGGGATGCTCATACTGGGTGGTGACGATGTTTACCTGCTGGAGGTGACACCGGCCGCGTATTCATCCATAGCAGCCAACGAAGCCGAAAAACATTGCAATATCAGACTGGTGGACATTCGATTTTATGGCGCTGCAGGACGTATTTATTTGGCCGGCTCCGAGTCCGAAGTCATGACGGCGGCCCAAAAAGTGGTTGAGACTTTAAACGGATTAAAAGGACGAAAGCAGTAATTTGAAAAAAAGATGTCAGTATTCAGGATTCAGATCTTAGTGGACAGCCTTCCTGACACCCAAAACCTGACACCTCATTGCGATGTTGAATAACCAGTTGTCAATAGCTATTTTCAGCTCAATCGAGGCATAGAAAAGAACAAACACGGAGATCAAGCCATGCAGCAAGCGCTAGGACTCATAGAAACCAGGGGTTTGGTGGCGGCAATAGAAGCGGCCGATGCCATGGTCAAAGCAGCCAAAGTAACGTTTTTAAGCCGCCAGAAAGTCAAGGGAGGCCTGGTGGCCATTATGGTGGCCGGCGATGTTGGTGCGGTAAAGGCGGCCGTGGATGCCGGCGAGGCCGCCGGCAAAAGGGTGGGTACCGTGGTTTCATCCCATGTGATTCCAAGGCCTCACAATGATATCGATGCCATCATACCTGATGGTCTGGAAAAAAAGCCAGAACCCGAAACTAAAAAAGACCCGCAAAAAAAACGAAAGTCGGGATCTAAAAAGGCAAAGAAAAGTTGATGTCAATTTTTGGATCACTGTTAAAACCTCATTTGGTTTAAAACCCAATTGGAAGTTATCTGTTAACATTTATTTAATCCTTTTTCGCTTATTTAGGATAACACAATCTGAGAACTATTACCGGGAGTACCGCAATGGCACCTGTCTTCATATTCGCGGAACAAGTCAGAAAGATGCTTCAGTCCGGGGCAGAAGAAATCGAGATACCCAAAGGCGCACGCGTCTCTATGGCCGCCCAAGAACTTATCAAGGATAATCGCCTCAGAATTAAAACCGTCGCCGAAGAGACCGTTGCACCGGCCGACAAGCCACCTGAGAATGTTGAGCCGACAGAAATCCCGCCGGTGGACTCAGAAGAAGCCTTGAGCGATGCAGCGGAAAGCACGTCAGATTCAGACCCTTCAACGGGAACGGCTGATGAAATTTCCGAGGCGGCCATAGAGGATATCGTCGAACGGGTGATAGCCCGCTTCAATGAGGTTAGAGGCCTCAAACCGACGGAAACAACCGTCAAATTGAGCGCCAAGGCTGAGAGAAAATCGGCAGCATCTGAGGACCTGGATGACCTGGTGATTTGCCGCTGCGAGGAAATTACCAGAGGTGAGATAAAGGAGGCTATCCGAAACGGTATGCGGACCCTAAACGGGATCAAGCGCATCACCCGCGCTGGGATGGGACTTTGCCAGGGGCAAACCTGCCAACGTCTCGTGGCGCAGATATTGTCGGAGGAACTCGGAATCGGTGCAGCCCAGATAGATCCGACCACCGCCAGGGGACCGGTACGACCGCTCAGACTGGAAGTGTTTGCGAATAGCTAAACGATAGAGGGTTTCAGTTTTCAGGAAGAAACAAGAGACAATTGGCCAATGTGGAATGGATTACAGTGAAAATTTAGAAATTATTCCTTAATTCGTCAATCGTCTTTCGTCATTCGTCAATCAGCGACCACCAGCAGAGCTGGGGATCTGAGGAAGGCCCCTCGAAGGGGCCAGAACCTTGCTCTGCTGGTAATCGCTGATTTTATAGGAGTCATTATGCCCCAAAAAGCAGATGCAGTCATTATTGGCGGCGGCGTTATGGGATGTGCCATTGCGTATAATCTGGCCAAAGAAGGGTTAAA
>JASFSK010000505.1:0-4351 GCA_050114455.1 Desulfobacterales bacterium
CAGCATGATTATGCGAATCGTATGACATTAGGAGTGTTTTCGGGGTTGTATCCCAATGGATAAATTCACCAAATCAGATATTCCCAGCGGCTCGGCATTTCCAATCGCATCGGCAGGCCATGTATTTATAATAGCTGGGGCCTTTGCGACAGTTGTGCTGGCTTTGTTAGGGTTTGGCACCCTTACTATAATCGCATTGGTCATTACCATTTGCATTTGTGGGTTTTTCAGAGATCCGGATCGGATTATACCGGATAAGGAAGGTGTTGTGGTTTCCCCCGCCGACGGGAAGGTTATCTTGGCGGAAATGGTTGAAAACAGCCCTTTTTTTGAAGGGCCAACCATGAAAATCAGTATTTTTATGTCGGTATTCAACGTCCATGTTAATCGGGCACCCTACGACGGTCGTGTAAAGGAAGTTTCCTATTTTCCGGGTAAGTTCTTTTCGGCCAATCTCGAAAAGGCATCACTGGAAAACGAGCATAATGCCGTAGCTATGGAGACGGATGATGATCGGCCAATATGTGTTGTTCAGGTCGCGGGCCTGATTGCAAGGCGGATTATCTGCAAAATACAGCCCGGGGATCATCTACTTCGGGGGCAGCGTTTTGGGCTCATCTGTTTCGGTTCGAGATTGGATGTCTATCTGCCGACCGATATCAAGCTGAAGATTGCTCTCGGAGATAAGGTAAAAGCAGGCACCTCTATTTTAGGACATTTCGTCTAAAATTGATATGATATCCAGTTCTCTTTGCGTTATTTGCAGAAACATTCGTGTGGTGAAGGTTTGTTGGCTCTGTCAGTATCTGCGCTGTCATAGAAAAATCGGCCCGGTTTATGGCCACTTTGCATTCGGAAAAGGGGATCGCACAACATGTCTGGAAAAAAAATAAACGTTGCCGTGGCCGGTGCGACGGGCGCGGTTGGCAATCAAATGATCCAATGTTTAGAGGAAGCAGACTTTCCGATTGGATCCATCAAACTATTGGCATCCGCCCGTTCCGTTGGAAGAACTTTACGATTTAAAGGCGATATGATCGCAGTTGATGAACTCAAGGAAGATTCTTTCAAAGGTATGGACATCGCCCTTTTTTCAGCCGGCGGAAGCACCAGTGAGCGGTTTGCACCTTGCGCTGCAAATGATGGATGTGTGGTTGTGGACAATTCCAGCGCATGGCGGATGGATCCAGATGTTCCTTTGGTGGTTCCAGAGGTCAATTCGCATGCCATTGCCGGTTTTCCAAAAAAGGGTATTATTGCCAACCCGAATTGCTCCACCATTCAAATGGTCGTGGCCCTCGACCCGATACACAAAAATTTCCAAATAATGCGAATTGTTGTATCCACTTATCAGGCGGTATCAGGTACTGGCAAAAAGGCCATTGATGAGCTTTTTGACCAAACCCGTGCCATGATTAATTTTTTGGATTATGAAAAAAAGGTTTATCCGCACCGTATCGCCTTTAATTGTTTGCCCCACATTGATACGTTTTTAGACAACGGCTATACCAAAGAAGAGATGAAGATGGTAAATGAAACCAGAAAGATCTTGGAGGACGACACCATTGGGGTCACTGCGACGACCGTGAGGGTTCCGGTCTTTTACGGTCACTGCGAGGCCGTAAATGTGGAAACCCGGAAATCCATTTCTGCTTCAGAGGTCAGGCAGCTGCTGCAAAAGTCAGATGGAATCAAAGTGATGGATGATCCGGCCAAAACCCTTTATCCTTTGGCAACAGATGGGGCTGGCCAGGACCTGACCCTCGTCGGTCGAATCCGCAATGATGAATCCATCACCAATGGCATCAACATGTGGATTGTAGCAGACAATATCCGTAAGGGTGCGGCAACCAACGCAGTTCAAATTGCACGGATTTTAGCGGACGAATATTTATAAAGTCAAACAATCGGCATAAACAATTCTTTTATAAATCCGTATGCCACCAATCTGCGTGGCCATGCCGATTTTAATTATCATTATTCACGATATAAGTTACAGTTACCAGAATTAGGAGTATACCTTGAATCGAACACCGGTAACAAAAGAGGGGTATGAGGCGTTAAAAAAAGAGCTGGAAAATTTAAAACGAGTTGAGCGCCCTCAAAACATCAAAGCAATTGAAGAGGCCCGCGCACATGGCGATCTTAGCGAAAATGCGGAATTTGCAGCAGCAAAAGATCGTCAGGGATTTATCGAGGGACGGATTGGCGAATTGGGTTTCAAGCTGGCCAACGCCGATATTATCAATCCGGATAAGTTACCCAAAGACAAAGCCGTATTCGGCCACAGGGTTTTACTCGAAAATATTGACACCGGCGAAGATGTGGAATACCAGCTGGTGGGACCGGATGAATCAGATATCGAACAAGGACGTATTTCCATTTCTTCACCTCTCGGAAGAGCCATTTTGGGGAAAAAGCCGGGAGACGAATTGACTGTTGAGGTGCCGGGCGGAAAACGGGTGTATGAGCTAGTGGAGATTTTATAAAATCAAATTTTGATATTCTATCCTGTTGCGGCGGAAAAGGCCTATAATTTCATAGAAGAATCATAGTTTCTTTGAATGTGGATGAAAAAGGATAATGGAGGACTGCAGTGGCCCGAATTACAATTGAAGATTGTCTGCGAAAAGTGAATAATCGATTCTTGCTCGTCAATATGGTTGGCAAACGAGTGCGACAGATCCGCGAAGGATCTGATTACCTTGTCAGTTCACCAAAAAATGAAGATATCGTAGTTTCCCTGAGAGAAGTTGCTGCCGGAAAGGTTGTGTGCAAAAAAGCGGAAAAGAATGAAACTAAAACCAATGACGCATAGCCCCTGACTCACGATCTGTATTACCCCAATTGGCGCGGTAATCGCCAGCGGACATTTCAATCATGCAATTAGGATCTTTGATATTCTTTGCTGAGTGAACGCAACACATACAAGGCACTGAACAGGGCCATGGGCAAGGCTTTGCATCATTACCAGATGATATCTGATGGCGACAGAATCGTTGTGGGTGTTTCAGGTGGTGCAGACAGCCTCAGTTTGATGTGGCTACTGTCTGAACGCCGCAAACGAATTCCGATCCACTATGATTTGTTTGCGGTTTTCATCGATCCTGGTTTTGAAGGGAGTTTTGCCGAACCGCTCAAGGCCTTTTGTGCCAAACTTGGTTTTACCCTCAGGGTTGAATATACGGACTTCGGCATACAGGGGCACAGTACTGGCAATCGGGAAAATCCATGCTTTCTATGTTCAAGGCTTCGTCGCAAACGCCTCTTTGAAATTGCCCATGAATTAGGCTGTTATAAATTAGCCCTGGGCCATAACAGGGATGACGTCATTGAAACCCTGTTCATGAATATTTGCTTTGCAGGCGAAATCAGTACGATGTTGCCATCTCAGTCGTTTTTTCACAAAAATTTTACCCTGATTCGTCCGCTGGCATTTGCCGATGAGGCATTGATCCGGCAATTCACGCGACATCAACGATTTCCGGGTTTTGAAAACCCATGTCCGGCCGCCAAAACGTCGAAACGGCAGGAAATAAAGGCCTTACTAGCACAACTTTATCGCAGCAATAAGAAAATCAAAGGAAATATTTTTCGAGCCATGAGTCATGTCAGGCTTGATTATCTGCTTAAACCATGAAAGACGTCCAAAGTCAGCCCGATTTCCGAAACATCCCGATCGACAAAGTCGGGATCAAAAATCTTCGCTATCCGATCACCGTCCGTGACCGACGGGATGGTTTTCAGCCGACCATTGCCTCCATCAACATGTTTGTAGATCTGCCGCATAACAACAAGGGCACTCACATGAGCCGTTTCGTCGAACTCCTGCACTTGCTGCGCCCGGAGGTTTCTTTGCAGAAGTTCTCGGCCATTCTTGAAAATATGAAGCAGCATTTAAAAGCGGCTTCAGCCCACCTTGAAATGACATTTCCATATTTTATCGAGAAGGAAGCGCCGGTGAGTTTGTCTCCTGGACTAATGGATTATACCTGCAGCATCATCGGAACCAGCGATCCATCCGGAAAAGTTGACCTGGTATCACAGGTAGTCGTTCCAATTTCATCGGTATGCCCCTGTTCGCTGGAAATTAGTGAGTGTGGCGCCCATAACCAGCGCGGTGAAGTGCGGCTGAGCACCCGTTTTAAAAAATTTATTTGGATGGAAGATATGATTGAGTTGGTGGAAGCGTCGGCATCTTGTGATGTATTTTCAGTTTTGAAACGAGCGGATGAAAAGTATGTCACTGAAACTGCTTTTGCCCATCCCAAATTTGTCGAGGATATCGTTCGTGATGTCGCTGAGAAGCTCAACGCAGATGACAATATCACCTGGTTTTCGGTGAGTGCCG
>JASFSK010000506.1:0-4344 GCA_050114455.1 Desulfobacterales bacterium
ATTCATCTGGCTGGGTGAAAAGCATGCCGAGGCGCTGGCCTCTTTTCAGTATGGATTGCAGGACAGCAAACCAATTTTGTTGCTGACAGGAGACGTCGGTACGGGTAAAACAGCGCTCATCAATGTGTTTTTAACGAAATTAGACGATAACGTTATCGCGGTCAAAATCCCTGACCCTGGAATGGGTACCATTGATTTTTATCATATCCTTACCACTGAATTCAATTTAAACAAAAAATTCATTACCAAAGGAGATTTCCTTAATCATCTAAGCCCCTATCTGCATGAAATAAACCGCCAAAATAAAATTATAATTTTGATAATTGATGAGGCACAGAATATTTCTAATGAGCTATTGGAAGAAATTAGGCTACTATCGAATATCGAGCTAGCAGACACCAAGCTTATCAATATTTTCATGGTGGGTCAGAATGAATTGGATCCGATTGTAGATCAAAACCGGAACCGTGGACTAAGACAGAGAATCAGTGTTCGGTATCATCTTGAGCCTATAGATGCCTCAGAGACCTATCAGTATATAAGGCATCGTTTACGGGTGGCCGGAGCAGAAAAGGACATTTTCAGTTCAAAAGCGATAAGCGATATTCACTTCTTTTCAGCCGGCTTTCCGCGGCTGATCAACTCGATTTGCGATCTCGCCCTGTTGACTGGGTATTCCAGAGGCGAATTGGATATTGACGAAAAAATCATCAAAGAATGTGCCCAAGATTTGAAACTGTCAGGTGATTCAAAGAATATTGAAAAACCAGACAGCACTCAATGTGAAAACGAAGGGCTTGCTGCCAAGAAGTTTCACTCCGGCGGGAGAACATTAAAATTATTGTTAGTTATTTCTGGCATCATAATGATTGTAGCCTTTTTGTTGATTTATGCTTTATATCGCAATCACAATCAGACGCCAACGATTTCAGAAGAAGCATACCAAAACTATCGGCATTTTGAAGATGAAATCGATCGCCCAAAATTGAAATTCCGGCCTGACGACAACGAATTGGTGCGTAATTTTTCAGCCCGCTGATCCCCCTATGTCTGTCACATGAAAATGACAGCCCTATAGTCAACCTCGATTAAAGCTCCGAATCTATATTCCTGGGAATCCGACGTCCACTGTTTTTTATTGCAAAAAGAAAAGGGTTCGTTAATATGGGGATCGCACAAAGGATGGTACCCATGATAATTGGCTTAGATGTAGGCGGCACCCACACAGATGTGGTTCTCGTCGGCCGAAACGGACTTATAAAGGAAATAAAAGTTCCCACCGATCCATCGGATCTGTTTCGTTCCGTTCTGGCGGGTTTGACGGCGATAACAAAGAGCCGTGATACCCAAAAAATTACCCGTATCGTATTGAGCACGACCCTGACCACCAATGCCATTGTCCAGAATAAAACGCAATCGGTAGGAATGATTGTTGCGGCAGGCCCTGGTATCGATCCTTCATTTTACCGCACAAACACCCACTATTTTACGGTCGCAGGTTCTATTGATCATAGGGGCAGGGAAATCGAAGCGATCGACGCTGATGAAATCAATGATATCTCCGCTCGGCTAAAAGCCGATGGAATCGAGCAGGTTGGGGTGGTGGGCAAATTTTCAGTTCGCAATCCGTGCCACGAATTGGAGATTAAACGCCTATTAGATCCATATTTTGATAAAATTTTCATGGGTCATCGCATATCCGGAAATTTAAACTTCCCACGCCGAATTGCTACCACCTACTTGAATGCAGCCGTATATCCAATCCATCAAAAATTTTACCAGGCGGTCCAAAAATCTTTGGAGGCCATGGGGCTGAAACTGCCCATTCGCCTGCTAAAGGCAGACGGCGGCAATATGAAATTCAGTTCAACCATCGAACATCCCGCCCAAACGATTCTTTCCGGTCCGGCCGCCAGTGTAATGGGTGCGGTGGCATTCGGTCCAAACAAGGAAGATACGTTGATTATGGATATCGGGGGCACTACCACCGATTTGGCGGTTCTTGTCAACCGATCGCCGGCGCTGGATCCGCTTGGCATTGAGCTGGAGCAATACCAAACGCTGATCCGATCTCTTGAAACCCTCTCAATTGCCTTGGGCGGTGACAGCGTTGTCAAAGTAATTAATGGCAAATTGGAAATTGGCCCGGATCGATTGGGCCCGGCGATGGCATATGGGGGGCAGGTGCCAACGCCTACGGATGCATTATTTATCCTTGAAAATATCACTGATGGCAGCAGGAAAAAAGCGATCGAAGGATTAGAGCCCCTGGCCAGATCTGTGGGGTCTTCTGTGAAAGCCTTAGCTGCAGAAATCCTCAATGTCACCTGCAAAAAAATATTATCTGCCGCTCGCCAATTAATCCATCGGATCAACAGCAAACCGGTATACACAGTTCATGAACTTCAGGAAGGATATGTGGTACAGCCCCAATCAATCCTGGTATTAGGTGGTCCGGCACCATATTTTGCCAAGTACTTGGAAAGTGCTTCGGGTTATCGCGTGCAGGTCGTTCCAAGATGGAAAGTTGCCAATGCCATCGGTGCGGCCCTAGCCCGCACCACCTGTGAGGTTACTTTTTGGGCTGATACTGAACGCCGGATTGCCCAGGCGCCGGAAGAAAATTTTAGACAAGCCATCGATCATGGCTTCGATAAAAGTGCAGCCATCCACCAAGCCTTTGAACTATTGAAAGCCAAAGCCATTCGTAGAGGCGCCGATGCCGAATTTCTTGAGATGGAACTGCTCGAAAGTTTAGAATTTAACATGGTGCGCGGATTTACCACAACCGGGAAAAATATCCGTATTAAAGCACAGATTAAGCCGGGATTGATTCATGGGTACGATGGCTTAATGGCCAAGCTGTTGAAATGATGCTATTATTGAACAAATAGAACATCAATTTTGGTTTAGAACGGCCAATCGTTGTTTGTTTTTGGGGATTATCGTCACCTGTCCACGCTACATCCTCAATAATTGATAACGAATAGCGATTTAAAAGGAATACGAATGTTGAAAGCAACACATAAAACCGGTCTGGTTTTCTTCCCCGCTTTCGATTGGGCCATTAGTCCGACCCATCCGGAAAGGGAGGAAAGATTGCTCTATACCCAGGATCAAGTATTTGAAGAGGGGCTGTTTGACATCAGCGGGGTGATAGAATTGAAACCGGACCAGGTCAGTTTAAAGGATATCCAGCGAGTCCATTTTTGCGTCCCGGATGTATGGAGTGTTACGACCGAATCTCATTTCATCAGTGCCGGTGGTGCCAAGACCATCGGTATGGCGGTACTCGAAGGACAGATTGACCGGGGGTTCGCTCTCGTCCGACCACCGGGGCATCACGCCATGCGCATTGTGCACGGGGCCAGAGGGTTTTGCAATATCAATATTGAAGCTGTTATGATAGAATATCTGCGCCAAGCCTATGCCATCGACAGGGTGGCCATTGTTGATACCGATTGTCACCATGGTGACGGGACCCAGGATATCTACTGGCATGACCCGGACACTCTTTTTATTTCGATTCACCAGGATGGCAGGACCCTGTACCCCGGCTCGGGGTTTCCGGATGAATTGGGAGGCATTAACGCGGTTGGAAAAACGATTAATATCCCTTTGCCGCCGAACACCTCTGAAGAAGGATTTCTTTATGCCATAAAACATGTTGTAATGCCTATTTTAGAGGATTTCAAACCGGACATCATTATTAATTCGGCTGGTCAAGACAACCATTTTAGCGACCCTATCACCAATATGAATTTTTCCGCCCAGGGATACGCCGATCTAACATCCATACTCAAACCGGATATTGCCGTATTGGAGGGCGGCTACGCCATTGAAGGAGCATTGCCGTATGTGAATGTGGGCATCATTCTGGCTATGGCAGGGGTGGATTACAGCATGGTAAAAGAGCCCAAGTACAATCCGGGAAGCATCCGGCAGACACCGTCGGTGACCGCAGCGATCGAAAAAATCGGTGAAGTTTCACTCGCAATATGGCAGCAACGGGACAACATCAAAGATCAACTCATGGGAAAACCCGCCCCGCAACGCCGTAAACGCAATCTATTTTACGACACCGACGGCATCCGGGAGTCCCAATCAGAACAAATTCAAATTTGCCCGGATTGCGCCGGTGCCCTGCGAATTGAATCTTCCTCAGACCGCGGCAAGCATATTCTCGCCATTCACATTCCCCGCAAGGCCTGTAAGAAATGCAAAGAAATCGGCTACCGCTGGTACGATGAAATCGACACCGGACGTTTTGACATGACCTTTCTTCAAGACCGCACGGAGGATAAATATTTAGAAGGGAAATTGTAACCCCATATGAGCGAAAAT
>JASFSK010000507.1:0-4321 GCA_050114455.1 Desulfobacterales bacterium
CAGGTCGCCCAGGCTGTCAACATTCCTGTCATTGGTATCGGAGGGATTATGACAGCCGAAGACGCTCTGGAATTTATGATCGTCGGGGCGTCGGCGGTGCAAGTCGGAACTGCAAATTTTGTAAACACTAGTGTGACAACGGATGTTATTGACGGAATCGAGGCGTTTTTGGCCGAAAGGAACATCGATAGGATCGTGGATCTCATCGGTACCCTGGATGCAGATTAGATTGAATGAAGATTGACGAAGGACGAATGACGAAGGAATGTATTCTATCTATTTCAAAGCGGTATGTATCAATCGGGCTTTAGCGATAAAAATAGAAAGAATTCATCAGTTCGTCCGTCGTCCTTCATAAGATTTTAAAGCATCGCCGCTTCCTTGATGGGATGGTCTTTTAAGTATTCCAGTCTGTTTAAACCGTTGATGTAGGCAAGCGCACCGGCAGTGATGATGTCCGGATCGGCACCTTTGCCAAGTGCAATCAGTCCATTTTCGCTCAACCGCACGGTCACCTCACCCTGGGCATCCGTGCCGCCGGTAAGTGCGCTGATCGAAAATCGAAGCAACTCCGAGTCAGTGCCGGTGAGTTTGGCAATCGTATTGTAGACAGCATCGATTGGGCCGTTGCCGTAATCAGCGTCCTGAACGGATCGTCCGTTGATTTGCAGCTTTACACTTGCCATGGGAAGAACGGTCGTTCCGGCCGTAACATGCAGATATTCGAGCTTGAACACATCGGTGGTACGCAAAATCCCCTCGGTGACAATCACTTCCAAATCTTCATCCACAATTTGCTTTTTTTTGTCGGCCAATGCCTTAAATTTCTCAAACACCAGATTGAGCTCTTCGTTTGAAAGATCGTATCCGATGTTTTTTAAATGGGATCTCAGGGCGTGTCTGCCGGAGTGTTTGCCGAGAACCAGCTTGTTGGCGCTCAATCCGATGGTTTCGGGTTTCATGATTTCATAGGTCATGGGATTCTTCAAAACGCCGTCCTGATGAATACCGGCTTCATGCGCAAACGCATTGGCGCCCACAATCGCTTTGTTCGGCTGCACCATAATGCCGGTGATCATGCTGACCAGTCGGCTGGTTGGATGGATATACTCGGTTTGAATCCCGGTGCCGGCAGAAAGAAAATTCGCCCGGGTTCTCAAGGCCATCACGACCTCCTCCAACGAGGTGTTGCCAGCCCTTTCACCGATACCGTTGATGGTGACTTCCGCCTGTCGGGCACCGGCTTTGATAGCCGCGATGGTGTTGGCCGTTGCCAGCCCCAGGTCGTTGTGGCAATGCACACTCAAGATGGCCTTGTTGATGTTGGTGGTGTGATCGACAACATATCTGACCAGCTCGGTGAATTCCTCGGGGACGGCGTAGCCAACCGTATCCGGCAGGTTGACAGTTGATGCGCCGGCGGCAATGGCAGCCTCGAAGACCCGGCAAAGAAAGTCCCGGTCACTGCGCGACCCGTCTTCGGCGGAAAATTCGACATTGTCGGTCAATGTTTTGGCATATTTAACCGCCTCGACAGCCGCCTCTACCACCTGCTGCTTGTTCATTTTCAGTTTATACTCCAGGTGCAGGTCGGATGTGGCAATAAAGGTGTGAATCCTTGGTTTGGCGGCATGACTGATGGCCTGCCAGGCCCGGTCGATATCATTTTTGGATGTCCTGGCCAGGGCGGCGACTTCGGTTTTTTTCAGTTTGCCGGCAATCGCTGAAACGGCCTGCAGGTCTCCTTCGGAGGAGGCCGGAAAACCGGCTTCGATCACATCGACGCCCAGTTTCTCCAATTGGGTCGCCAACCGCAATTTTTCAGCGGAATTCATACTGGCGCCGGGCGATTGTTCGCCATCTCTTAACGTCGTATCGAATATAATAACACGGTCACTCATGATTTTACTCCCTGATATATCGTTGAATGGTTGGTATAAGTACCAGAATTGAAGATTGAAGATTGTAAATTGAATATTTGAGGATGTCGCTTCGCTCCGTCTATTTTAAAATCGAAAGAATACCTTAAATATTCAATCTTCAATAGAAAATATTCAATAATTTATGCGGGAGCATAGGCCGCGGGAAATGATCCGATGCAATTCCCGCGGCGTGCATACCTTCCTGTCGTATCAATGGATGACTCCTTTAAATTTATTTATTATAAGCCGGCAGCTCTTCCTGTGCAGGGTACTTTTTGTTGCGAATTTCGCGTTCGTTTGCCAGCTTGAATTGAAAGCTGTCAGCCAGAGCCTGCCAACTTGCTTCGATAATATCTTCCGAAACGCCGATGGTGCTCCAGATGTCATCCTGATCCCGCGACTCGATGAATACCCGAACCTTGGCCGCCGTACCCCGACCGCCATCGATAACCCGCACTTTGAAGTCAACCAGCCGCATGGTATCAAGGTCCGGAAAAAACCTGTCCAGGGCCTTTCTCAGGGCGTTGTCCAGGGCACTGACCGGGCCATATCCCTCAGCGGCGGTAATTTCCTGTTTGTCGCCCACAGAAATTTTTACGGTAGCCTGGGAGCTGCAGGGTCCATCCTTGTCTTTTTCGATGGTCACCCGAAACGACTCCAGACGAAACAAGGGCTCAAACTGATCGGTGAATTTTTCCATCAAGATTTTAAAGGACCCTTCGGCCACATCAAATTGATAGCCCTGCTGTTCCAGTTGCTTGATTTCCGATACAATTTTTTTACTGTCAAACCCGTTGCCGCCCAATTCAACGCCGAGCTCTTTTGCTTTGAATTCAATGTTGCTTTTGCCTGACAGATCGGAAACCAGCACCCGCCGCTGGTTGCCAACCAAAGCAGGCTTCATATGTTCATAGGCCTTGGGCATTTTCATAATGGCACTCACATGGATCCCTCCCTTGTGGGCAAATGCACTTTTGCCGACAAACGGCCGGCTGTTTAGCGGGACCTGATTGGCGGTTTCGCTGACGTAGCGGGAAAGTGTCATGAGTTTTTCCAGATTCAGGGCGGATACGCACGGACGGTTCATTTTGAGGCCGATTAGCGGAACGATAGAAGTCAAGTCAGCATTGCCGCAGCGTTCCCCATAACCGTTAATGGTACCGTGAACCATGACGGCGCCGGCTTGCACGGCCGTGATCGAATTGGCCACCGCCAGGCCGCAGTCATTGTGGGCATGGATACCCAGCCGCACCCCGGCATGCCCTGATAAGTTCGAGATTTGCTCATGAATCGATCTTCTGACATCCTTGATGATCGATTCGATTTCAGAGGGCAGGGTGCCGCCATTGGTATCACACAAAACCAAAAAGTCAGCGCCCCCGTTTATGGCTGCATATAAGGTATGGAGGGCATATTCCGCGTTGTTCTTGTAGCCATCGAAAAAGTGCTCGGCATCATAGACCACTTCAAGATGGTTGTTTTTTAAATACGAAACCGAATCATCGATCATGGCCAGGTTTTCTTCCAGACGATTATTCATGATCTTTTGAACATGTAGATCCCACGATTTGCCGAAAACGGCCACCGTCGGGGTTTTGCTGGCGACAAGCGCTTTTAGATTTTCATCTTCGTCCGGGTGGATATTGGGTTTCCGGGTGGACCCAAAGGCTACCAGACGCGCCTGCCGAAATTCAACCCGACTCGCCAAATCAAAAAACTGCATGTCTTTGGGGTTCGAACCGGGCCAACCACCTTCGATATAATGAATCCCGAAGTCATCCAGCCGGAGGGCGATCTTGATCTTTTCATCGGCTGAAAAGGTGATATTTTCTCCCTGGGTGCCATCTCTCAAGGTGGTATCGTATATGAGTACATCATCCATGGTTTTCTCCAATCGCGGAATAGTCCACGATTTTTATAGTTTATTTCTGTTTTCCGGTCGCAGGGAGCGCACAGTGGTACCGGTTTGCCACATCTCAGAATTTTTAAGTTCAGCCAGTTCCTTATCCAGTTTTTCCCGGTAGTCCGGTGCACTGTTGGCTTCAAGAACCCGACGGGTTTCTTCGCCGGAAATAACTTTTTTGTAAAGGGTGTCAAATACAGGCGCTACCGCATCCCTGAATTTAGGAGCCCAGTCCAAGGCACCGCGTTGGGCTGTGGTCGAACAATTGCTGAACATCCAGTCCATGCCATTTTCGGCCACAAGCCGGATGAGGCTCTGGGTCAGCTCTTCGACGGTTTCATTGAAAGCCTCGCTGGGGCTGTGGCCATGCTTGCGCAAAAGGTTGTATTGCGCCTCCATCACACCTGCCAGGCATCCCATCAAAACGCCTCGTTCTCCTGTCAGGTCGCTGTGAACTTCATTTTCGAAAGTGGTGGAGAACAAATACCCCGAACCG
>JASFSK010000508.1:0-4301 GCA_050114455.1 Desulfobacterales bacterium
TCGGCGTTAGGGTGGTATTTCATATATACTGCGAATAGTCAAATATCTCTTTGCATTTTAGAAAATCATGTCTATAAGAAACGCATGAAAACACGATTGGAGATCTAATCTTTGAATTGGCGATCTAGTGCACTATCCATGGAAAATAGCCTCGGGAAAAATAATATATCCGGTATGTTGAAGGCCCCGCTGCCCCTGCTCAACGATCCCGAAGAAGATCATTTGCCCGCTTCCCTGCCTTTTACGGTGGATGCCCATGTTCATTTATTTCCGGACCATTTGTTTGCTGCTGTGTGGCAATGGTTCGATCAATTGAATTATTTCCCCAAGCTGGCTGAAATGAGGACAGATCGCATCATGTTCGGTACTGATTGTCCCAATCTTCCCTATGCTTGGGACCGGGAGATTCGGCGACTTATCGGATTGAAGCTTTCTGATGACACGTTGGAAAGAATTTTGGGGAAAAACGCCTTGGAATTTTATCAAATTAACAATAATGTCCTTGAAAACGAATAAGAAGATGTCTAATACTATTTCATGTATTTTCAATTATTTTAACATAGATATTTAAAGTCAAAAAAGGGGTTTGGTATGAAAAAGCTGACAATCGAAGATCTAGATATTCAAGGTAAACGCGTCCTTATGCGGGTTGATTTCAATGTCCCGCTGGAGAATGGAAAGGTTGCCAATGACAAGCGTATTCAAGCGGCGTTGCCCAGCATCGAATACATTGTCAAAAAAGGCGGCAGGCTGATCATCATGTCACATTTGGGACGCCCCAAAGGCACGAGAGTCCCCGACATGTCACTGAAACCCTGTGCGGAGGTGCTGGGCCGGCTATTGGAAAAAGAGGTTGCTTTTGTCGATGACTGCATCGGAGCGGAGGTTGAAACGGCCGTCAGCAGATTAAATGACGGGGATGCATTGCTGCTTGAAAATCTTCGCTACTACAGCCAGGAAACAGACAATAATCCCGAGTTTGCCGGCAGACTTGCCAACTTAGGTGACATCTACGTCAACGATGCGTTTGGAACCGCCCATCGGGCGCATGCCTCCACCGAAGGAGTGACCCATTTTTTTAAGCAATGTGCCGCCGGATTTCTGATGGTCAAAGAACTCGATTACCTTGGCCAGGTCATGGAAAACCCGGTAAGGCCGTTTGTTGCCATTCTCGGTGGCGCCAAAATATCCGGCAAAATCGATGTCCTCACCAACCTGCTGCCCAAGGTCGACAAGGTAATTATTGGTGGCGGCATGACTTATACTTTTTTTAAGGCCCGTGGTCTTGAAATCGGCCGGTCTCTACTCGAAGCGGACAAGGTGGCTTACGCCAAAGATCTTTTGGCTCAGGCCGGCGATAAACTCGTATTTCCCGTCGATTGTATGGTCACCGATTTTTTTGATTTTAACGCTCGCAAAGTTGGTAATTTAAAAGAGGTCAGTGTAGACGCCATTCCCGCCAATTGGGAAAGTCTCGATATTGGCAGTAAAACCATTCAAAAGTTTGGCAATCTGCTTAGAACTGCTAAAACCGTCGTCTGGAACGGCCCCATGGGTGTGTTTGAAATCGATGAAACCGCCAAAGGAACCTATGCCATTGCCGATCTGCTGGCCCAGGTGACCGCCAAGGGAGCCACCACTGTGATCGGCGGCGGAGACTCGGCCTCGGCCGTCAACAAGGCCGGTGTGTCAGATAAAGTGTCCCATGTGTCTACCGGTGGCGGCGCTTCACTGGAGTTTATCGAAGGCAAAATCCTGCCGGGTGTGGCGGCGTTGACGGACAACGGATGACAGATGCCGGATGACCGAGGACGGACGACAGCAGACAGATGACAGAAACAATTGAGATCTGGCCAATCTACATTTCGCGCTAATAGCCGTATCATGTAATCGAGAATTTGCCCGGTTCGCGTTTGATGGATTCGTAAAATGATGCCTGAAACCTGTTCGGCCAATCCGCTGACAAATTCCGGCTTATTGGCTTCGATAAAGCCGTCCAGCAACGCTGAAAAAATCAGCTAGAACTTGGTCGGCCAGTTTGCCAGTTTATGCTCGCCGATTCCTTGTCTGCGCAAATTATGGCTGATTTCCAGGGCGCGGATAAGGTAAGATCGGGTTTCCCTGGGATCAATCACATCGTGGATATAATGCTTTGCCGCCGCACCATAGGGCGACCCGTCGTCGACCAGCTGGTTCATCAGATCCTGCCACTCTTGGGATGCTTTATCGGCTGCCGAGGGTTTGCCGCCATAAACCACGTTGGCGGCAATGGCCGGGTCCACAAAGCTCATTTCGGCTGACGGCCAGGCGACCAAAAAATCGGCCGCGCATCCGGATCCGCACATGTTCCAAAAAGCCATTCCATATGTTTTTCTTACAATGATCGATATTCTGGACACCGTTAAAAGACCCAGCGCATTCATATAATTCATGACCCGTGCCGCTACCCGTCTGCGTTCAGCCTCTTTGCCGACCAGGAATCCCGGTATGTCGTGAAAGAATATCAAAGGAATATTAAAAGAATCACACAGACACAGAAAACTGATCACCTTGTCGATGCCGTCGGTATCCATGGCGCCTGCATTAAACATGGGCTGGTTGGCAATCAGTCCAACCACCCCACCGTCGATTCTGGCCAAGGCTGTGATGACCGACCTGCCGAATGCGGGTTTTATTGGGAAAAGGCTGTCGCTGTCCACGATGCAGTTTAACAAACGGTGCATGTCATATCCCCGATTGCGCTTTTCGGGCAGCAAATCGAGTATGTTTTCCATATCCGAACCGGAGTTTTCGGCTACCGGCATCCTTGGCGGCAGCGCATCACAATGAGACGGCATGTAGGAAAGGTATTGGCGAATCATCTGAAAACACTCCGCTTCATTTTGGGCAACGCGATCCACATTGCCGGTTATTTCGGCATGAACCCGCCAGCCGCCGAGTTCTTCATCGGTGACCGATTCCCCCAAGGCGAGTTCAACCACCCGGGGCCCGGAAACGCCCATGGCACTGCCCTTGACCTGAACGACAAAATCGGACAGGCAGGCCATCCAGGTCGGCATGCCGTAGCATTCACCCAAAATGGCAGTAATCATGGGGGTTTGCCGCACCCGGCTCATAATTTGCAGATAGCTGTCAAAACCGCCGCCACCGTAAGATGCCAATCCCCCGGCCCCCATGATGTCGGGCATGCGGGCACCGCCGGCCTCGCCCAGGTAAATTACCGGAAGTCCACGCTGAGCTGCCAGTGCTTTGAGCTCACCCTCCTTGCGGCCGGCCACCCGACTGGAGGTTGCCGCCAATACGGTGAAATCATTGGAAACGATAGCTACCTGTCGACCATCCACCTTGCCGTAGCCGGCAATTTTGCTGTCGGCCGGTGTCTTTTCTTCCATGCCGGGAACATCCGAATGATTGAACATACCAATCTCGAGAAAGGACCCGGAATCCAAGAGAAGATCAATCCGTTCTCTGGCAGTTAATTTTCCCCTGTCATGCTGTTTTTTTACCTTTTCAGCACCGCCCATTTCGAGGGCGCGGTCTTTTCTTCTGGCTAATTCATCCAGTTCTTTTTCAAACGGCATAAATTTTTCCTCCAGAAACATTCACATTATGCGCGCATCAATTCTACACGATCTCTCTAACACCCAAATAAACCGCATGTAAAGCGTCAGAATTGAGGTGAAATCTTAATAAAACATAGCGGATTTATCTTTAACTTTGGGATTTATTCGGGATAATTTTTTTAACATATGGCCATTTGATTTTATTCTGGACAAAAATAAAAATATTGTTCATAATTTGAATGTATATTTATATTTTGTTTTGACATGCAAACTATATTTTGATCAATAAACAGTTTTTAAAAATCAGCGATTACCAGCAGAGCAAGGTTCTGGCCCCTTCGAGAGGCCTTCCTCATACTCTCAGCTCTTCTGGTGGTCGCTGATTTTGGTTTTATCCTAAATCTGCCATGGAAATCGACGAACAATGGGTTTGATACATCTAAAAAGGGTTTGATACATCCAAAAACGAAGCACAGAATTGCATCGAAAAATTGGTCAAAGCGTGCAATTCAATATATGAAAATCGTGCAATTTGTTACACACAAATGACATCTATAATATTGCATATATTTGTCAATAGAAATAAATAGAAAATAGACTTGACAATATTTGAGATATGGGATTATGAAAACATAGACCCAAATTACGATGGCAAATTTTGAAATATCGACCCTGCCTACTAAGGCAGATATGAGCCCATGGCATTGGGTCCGACGTGCAGCGATTTCATCGTTGATT
>JASFSK010000509.1:0-4275 GCA_050114455.1 Desulfobacterales bacterium
CAAATAGTCTGCCAATTTTTGTTCGGCACTGGCTTTTTGCACTTCAAGCTTTGCCCGATCGATCTCCGGGGACGGCCCTGTAGCTGTTTCGATTCTATCTTGCGATCTCGGCGGTTCAGCGGGCGCTGGGATCTTTGAATTCGTTTCGGGCAGAGGAGATTTATTCGAAAGGGAATACAGCAGCCAGCTGCCGCCGGCAATCAGCAAAAGGAAAGAAAAGACGACCACCGTGGCTTTAATTCGATGCTGGAATTTGAGGCGGTCGCGATTGGTCCGAGCGCCATTTTTGGGGGTTCTCAGGGGTGTTATGGTTTCCGCGATTGGTTGAGTGGATTCATTCTTCATAGGTGTCTAAAATTACTGGATGCTCGATGCTGGATACTGGATGCAGATATCGTTGATTGGTCAAATGGTTGTAAGTATAACTATATCCCAATATTGAAAGTAGCTGGACACTCATGTTTTAACAATCGGAACATTCCAAAATGATGACTATGTTTTACCTAATCAACCTGCAGCCAGCGTCTATCATCCAGAATCGAGCATCGAGAATCCAGCATCTTGGTCGATTATGGTGAAGCGCTTTTTGTCTAAATAACAGGGCCCAATTGCAAACGAATAGAAGAAGTCATCATACCATCATTCGTTATTATCCATTCGGCCCTCGTCATTTTCTGTCGGTTCCGGGGTGAAACCGGTTTCAGCATAATATATTTTTCGCAACAACTCGCGCCACTGGTTAAATTGGTCTTCCGCCGAACCGGTGAGCTCGTATTGCTTGCCCTCGAACTCCATGACAATCGGCTTCATTTCACCGCTAAAAGAGTCGCTGAGCTCCTGAATGGCAGCCTCATGGATTTCAGCTTCCTTGGAGATGTTGAAACCGCTGATAATCACCTGTCCGCCGATGATGATCATTCCGGTCTGAAGTGCACCCGTGTTGATCGAATCGATCGATCCGGCTGCAACTGCACCCGCTACCAGCAAGGCTCCGATCAGCTGCCGGGTCAAGGCACGTTTTTTTATTTCCTTCATGGCCTGGCGTTCGGTCAAATTGAGATTGCGCCAATTTTCATAAGAGGCCCACATATCATTGTAGAATAAATCATATTGCTGATTGAGCGTATCAACGTACATGTATTCACGCTCACGGATTCTCAGCAACCGCTGCATCATGGGGTCATCATCGGCCGGCAGCCGATTGATGGATATGACGCCCTTTTTGTTTTCGACCAAATATTCGTCGAATGCATCCGGTGCGAAGTCCGCGGCATATTTTAATTCTGCGGTGGTCCGTATCTTTCTGATATCATCCGCACTCAGGTTTTGTTTAAATTCAGCGATATCGTTGGCAATGGTGTTGTACAGGTCCTGGAAGGCGTCTTTTTCCCCCAGGCGGATATCGTCGTAGCTGCCTCGGGACGCCTTGGCCCGGTATTTTTTGGAAAACCAATTTTCACCGGTGGCATCGGTTACATCGACCTGAAGACCGAGATATTCACCATTGGATTCGAGAATTTTACCTTTCACCAGCAAATCGACGCTGTCGGTTTCACCCGGGATCACTCTGACAGCACCCCACTGGCTGCTTTGGTTCATTGTGTTTTTGAGATGATAGGGGATAAAGTGGCTTTCAGCTTGACGGATGTCGTTGTTGGTTCCCTCGTCTTCGGCCTCTTCTTCCGAAATATCTTCACTGTCAAAAACGAGTATGCCCACGTCCATTAGCTGGTCTTCGGGGATTTCCATCTGGGCGCGCATGATCTCGGTGGGCTCCACCTTTTGGGCGTGATAAGTGGCACAGCCAGAAACGAAAAGTAATGAAATGGCGATGATTGTAAGATTAGAAAGATTAAATTTCATTTTCGTATCAAAAGCTTCTGAAAATTCCAAGCCCCAGAAGCCAAATCTCAAATGGTTCGGCAGGCCTATCGACAGGCTCACGGTTCTGAGCAGAGTCGAAAGACTCGCCACCCTGAACCGTGTCGAAGGGCAATACCCAACAACCCAAATTCAAAATTACAACACATGTATCGGTCACAGTTGTGTCCAATGACCGTTGCCAGCAGACGAAAATTCGTCAAGCGACATGAATGAGTTGTAGTGAGTGATTTGGTCATTGAGCATTCTAATTTGAGAATTATTTGTAAATTGATGCTTGGGATTTGAGTTTTATATTTATTTAAAGACCATGGAGTGCAACTTTTTTAGATGGTCACTGGTAAATTAGTATATCAGCGCTCGCTATTCTTATAATCTTCGTACTCTTTCCAGAGTTTTTCTTTGAGTTCAGGATCTGTTTCGTTTTCAGCCGCCTCCCGCAGCTGCCGGGCGACGATATCATCATCTCCGTAATCCGCCCGACGTCGATCGTCCGCTGATGCGCCTTGGCCTTCCTTGAGAGACCCTTCCCGGGAGGCCTTTTCAGTGTCTGCAGAATCTCCGGTCGTTTGTGCCTGCCGGTTTTTATCCGATTCTTCTTTTGGCCCGCCGGCAGTTTCCGTGGATTCCGATCCGGAAGTGTCGACATCCACGCCTTTGTCACGCAACCGTTTGGCGGCCTCTGCCGCTTCCTGGGCCAGATCCTGTAATTTTTCATCTGAGTTGGCACGAATTTCATCCATTTCCTTTAACAGCTTGTCATCAAATTGTGCCAGAGATTCATTAAATTCCCTGTCCAGAGCGGCGACTTCATCTACTGTTTTTTCTTCCAGGATGCTTGGATCGTAGATTTTATCCGAATCGCTGGGGACCGCTGTTCCGGAAGAAGTTGCATCCGGGTCGTGGCGGTCGTAGGCAGCTTCCATCTGCTCCAAAATTTTACGATTTTCTGCAGTCATCGCCCGTACGCGCGACTGGTATTCCTCATAGTCCTCGATTGCCTCTGGTGATGCATCGCCGGATTTTTTAAGCTGCTCAAGATCGGCCGCAATCCGTTCTTCTGTTTCCCGGCTGTTTCGCAATTTTTCCCGGGCTTCCTCCAGTTTGGCCTCGGCTGCCTTCGAGGGCGTCATCTCACTCTCGGTTTCAAGTTGGCTTTGAACTTGGGTAGAGGACTGGCTACCTTGCGATTTTTCTTGGGGTTCCAGGGCGTTGGACTCATCAGTCTCTGTTTGGGGAGTCTCGCTTTCGCTGGTCGTTTCAGCCGGTTTTTCTTTTTTGGTTTTGGCTTGATCCTGAGATTCCATGTGGGCACAGGCAATAAACCACATGGCGACCAAACAGATTGTCAATATTTTAAAAAAAATCATTGGGGATAATCGTACCAACTTGAGTTTCTAAAAACAAAAATATCTGACGACATGCTACTGTTTGAGCATCGCAAAATTAAGGAAATAGCACCGATATTTTTGCATGGTATCTACTATGTTAGAGAGAAACATAAGGTTTTGGCATTTGAGTGTCAAGCGACATTCCAGGTACCGACGGGGTGTGGCAGGGCGAGCTTATTAGATTGAAATTAGAGGCGATAGAAATTTTTTTTGTTTTAACACAACCCAGGAGGCATTCTAAAGGGGCAAACAGAATCGGGCACGGTGGTCATTAACAAAAGAAGGCCAATCTTAGAAAATTCAAAATGTCCCGAAACCTTTAGAATAGAGAAGAGACAGGGATTTGAATCCTCGTTGCAGCTTTCACCGAACACTCGCTTAGCAGGCCAATGACCCGCCGACGAAAGCCTTTATTAAATATGATCAGTCCTCATCACCCAGCGCGGATGATTACATATTCAGGGCACATTATCCTTTGGAAACCCACTTATAAGTTAATCCGGCAGCGGGCAAACCGGTCTGGTAGGCCGAATTTGCCTTAATGTTCAATTCTGCCTCAAGAAATCAATGTTGACAATCAAGTCCGCTTCCGTTAACAGGTTGGAGCAATGGTTCTGTTTTATTGATGCCTCAATTTGTGGAGCCAAAAATGATGCCGATACACAAATGACCATTTTCGAATTATTCGCTTTGAAAGAGCAACTTTTTCAATAGAGAACCTATCGCAACCATACAAAGAGAGGCCATATGATCGTAAAAGTATTTATCAAAAGAAAAATTCAGGAAGGCAAAGAATCCGATGTATTGCACTTGCTTAAACAGATGCGTGCCAAAGCAATGGATTATGACGGCTACATATCTGGCGAGACGTTGATCAGCACCACCAACCCAATGGAAGTAATGGTCATAAGCAATTGGGAAAACCTGGAGTGTTGGGCCGAATGGAAAAATAGCCGGAGCAGGGCGAACATCGATTCCAAATTGGAAGGGTTACAGGAGGAAC
>JASFSK010000510.1:0-4258 GCA_050114455.1 Desulfobacterales bacterium
TACGGTAGAATTCTGGCCCGCGCTCGCCACCATATATCCGAAGCCCTGATTACCGGCAAAGCTTTGAGGATTGAAGGCGGCGACTATGAATTTCGCGGTAAAGGGCGGCGTCGACGCCGAGGCGGCGTTAGAAGTCAGGGCTGGGGATCGGGCAGAGGTGACGGCCGGGGCCGGGGCCAAAGCAGAGCAAGGTAATAACAAGAAATCGACCAGTCAGCCAATTTACGAGCAATCAACACTGAAGGGAGGTGATCAATATGCCACAGGGAGATAGAACGGGCCCCCAGGGTCAAGGCCAAAAATCGGGACGCGGCATGGGAAAATGCGGTTCCAAGGGTGGAGCCACGTCACCTCAAGGCCAAGGTGGCCGGGGAGCCGGTAGGGGCAAAGGCCGGGGATCTGGCCAGGGCGCCGGCCGGGGCCAAGGCAAGGGCAGAGGTTCCGGACAGGGTCGCGGCAGATAGTCTTAACCCTACTGCTCAACCAATCAACAACCATCGAGGGAGGTGATCTTATGCCAGGATACGACAGAACAGGTCCCATGGGAGCCGGTCCTATGACAGGCGGCGCCAGAGGGAGTTGCAATCCTGCAAATATCGAATCGATTCCTGATTATACGGGCGCTTACGGCTATGGCCGTGGTATGGCTTTAAAGCGCGGTTTCAGGGGCGGAACCAGCCCCGGCCGCTGTCGTGGTTTCGGCAGAGGCTACAGAAGGTCTATGCCTGCTGCGAGCCCGTTTTATCCGGCGGCCGCAACCAGTCAAGTAGACAGATTGAAGGCTGATGCAGAATACCTGCGAACATCTCTGGATGCTATTAACAAACGCATTGAGGCATTGTGTCAACAACCAGTTGAAGGATCCTGACCGATTGCAGCATAGGAGGCTGAAAACACTCAATGCATAAAAGGGCGGCCATCGGGCCGCCCTTTTATTTTTGATATCAGGAGTCAGATTTGCACAGATCCCCACAGATCTGGATAATGCTGGTATTTTCTATATTGAAGCCAAATGGACATACGCCTATCCGTGCAATCCGCGTTGATCCGTGTCCTTGTTGAAATCTTATTAATGATCGCAAACATTGCCGCCGGTCTGCAGCGTATTGTCCAGGTACTGTGTTACCAGTTCTTCAGGCGTCAGCGCCGCGGCGCCCACAATCACCTTGATGTTGTTTTGGGCAAATAGATCCAATGCCCTTGCTCCCATTCCGCCGGCAATAATTACATTGGCACCCAAATCATGCAGCCATTTTGGTAGGACCCCGGGTTCGTGGGGCGGTGGAACAAGGGTTTCTTTGGTCTTGATTTGATTGTCTTCAACTTCCAACAATGCGAATTCCTGACAATGCCCGAAATGAGCAGTGAGTTTTCCTTCAGCTAACGGAATTGCAAACTTCATGTTAAAAACCTCCTTTGTGATTGAAAGTATAATTGACCGACTCGATTTTGTTTTTCGTAATTAAAAATTCTGAACCATTGATTTCAGTGCTATTTCAAGCCGAGCTTTTCTGACAATTGTTGCCAGACATGCCGGATGGCCCCGCCGACCGGCGACCTGCCATCATACTCAAAAACAGTTTGGGCCTGTATCATGGCATAGGTAAAGATCGGATCAAATGGGATGCGGCCTATGCAGGCAATCTTTTTTTCTTCAGCATATTTTTCGATCTCTCGTGTTAGCTCTAAATTAAGATCGAACTTGTTCACACAGATCATGGCCGGAACTTTAAAATGATCCGCTAGCTCTACCACCCGTTCCAGATCGTGTTTACCTGAAACCGTGGGTTCGGTGACGACCAGCACCGCGTCAGCGCCACCGATTGAAGCGATCACCGGGCAGCCCACCCCCGGCGGGCCATCGGTCAGGATCAATTTCAGGCCTTTGGTTTCGGCAAGCTGGCGGGCCTCCTGGCGCACGAGGGTCACAAGTTTACCCGAATTTTCCTCGGCAATGCCAAGCCGCGCATGCACCATCGGCCCGAAACGAGTGCTAGAAACATACCATTCTCCGCAAGTACTTTCCGGAAAATCGATGGCTTTTTCAGGACAAAAGTGGACACAAACACCACAGCCTTCGCAATCAATGGAATTGACTTTGAAATCGGCGCTGATGGCATCGAAGCGGCACATCTCCCTGCAAAGGCCGCATTCGGTGCATTGTTCATTGTTGATCACGGCGGTGTTGCCCGATTGAAAATCGGCGCGCCGAACCACTTCAGGATCCATGATAAGATGAAGATCGGCTGCATCCACATCGGCATCACACAATACTTTGCTATCGGCCAGCGAGGAAAAAGCAGCCACTAAACTCGTTTTGCCGGTACCGCCTTTACCGCTGATAATAATTATTTCTTTCATGGACGGGTCTCATCATTTATATTTTCATGCAGTATTCAGGAATTTAGTTGAAGGCTTTATACCCAGTGACCTTCAACATTTGCCTCCAGGGCAACATCAAGATCTCCATTTTTAAATTGGGTGATGGCGTCGCTGACTGTCCCGTGGGCACCGGTGACCACTTGAACGTCGGCTTGCTGCAGCACCTTGAAGGCTTTCGGACCGCAGTTTCCGGTAATCAACACATCGACATGATGATCAACGATGGTCTTGCCGGCCTGAATTCCGGCACCTTGAGGAAGATTTAAGTTCTGGCTGTTCTCCACAGCTTCAAAGTCCATCGTGTCTGGGTCGACCAGAATAAAATAGGCAGTCCGCCCGAATCGTGGGTCCAACTTGGAGTCCAGTTCCTTCCCTGTAGATGTAATTGCCAATTTCATTATTCCATTCCCTTTGTTTTCAATTAATAATGCCAGATTACGATCTAATCTTTAGGTTTACCTACAATACCAGTTTTTGTTATGAGCATATTCTCATAACAACAATAAGTGCCGGGGAACAAGTTGTCAAGTATTAATTGGGGATAAACTGATAAAATTGGCGAAATTGAAGGCTTTCGGGCAGTTTTTGGTAATCGCCCCCCGGTGGATCCGATCCGGTGCCAGCTATCTTGACCAGGTCTGTCACTCCGATGGTTATTGCATCAGTCATGGTTGCATCGTTTATCACCGGGCTTTCCCTAACGGCAATTCATAAGCCACCGGCATCGATCACGTTTGCACGCTGAAGCATGCTCTCGCCGTATCGGTGGAACCTTTCAAATTCTCTTCCCGCTAAATCGGAAAGGCTTATGAATTGAGTCATTTTAGTCTCTGGTCGCCCTGCCACAGCAGCTTCCAGGTCCTTCACAATTGGCTTGGTGCGGCTGCGAGCCGCAGCAGCCGGTATCGCCCACTCCCGGCAGCCGCATCTGATGCGTGCCCGACAAAGATGAATGAGCGGACATCAGTTTTTTGAGATTTGAACTGCCGCAGACGGCGCATTGCACTTTTTTATAAGAAACGTCAACCAGCAGTTCGCTGACCTTTCCACAATCCTCACAAAGATAGTCATACAGAGGCATATCCCTCCTCCTTTCATATTTATGCCCAGGCTCGCTCAACATCTGCCGCCCGATGAGTGACAGGTATGCCGGAGTTGAATTGGGCTAAAGCTCAGATTACTGTCCAATCGTCATGACCTTCCCGTCGATTGCTGGTTTATCCCAACTGCCTATCCTCACAGCTATCTGACTGAAGGCTTTAATTATAAGCATATGCTCATAATTACTCTAAACGCTCATGCATGGATTGTCAAGCTGTTTTTAGCTTGTTGATGAATTAATGGGTTGGTATCAAAACTAAATCAAGCTGTTCTCCGAGTCCCATCCTTCCAACCGTTGTTATTTTTGGAAACTGATTGTAATTATAAGTAAAACAGATAGTTACAGCAAAAATAAGTTGACAAAACAACCGCAACCGATTAGTTGTGAGCTATTTATTTTATTTAGACCAACAATAGCCTTAAGCTTGGATCATCATAGGGGTCTGGAAAAATAATTGGATGAATAGACGACAAAAGGAGATTGACACCGTGGAAGCAAAATTCAATCGTATTCGCAGCAGGGTATTTTCGATGGCCATTATCGTGTCGACAATGTTCGGATTAACGGTATCTACTGTATTCGCTGGGGAGAAAGTCATAATTTTCCATGCCGGCAGCCTGACTGTACCGTTGGCGAAAATCGAGAAGCAGTTTGAAGCCGCCAACCCCGGAATCGACATTCAGCGCGAGGGCGGTGGCAGCACCAAAATGGCCCGCATGATTGCCGATATGAACAAACCTGCTGACATCATGGCTTCGGCCGATTTCAAGGTCA
>JASFSK010000511.1:0-4255 GCA_050114455.1 Desulfobacterales bacterium
TTGGCCAGCAATGCAATTAATCTGCTGATTTTTACCGTGGGAGGCTTGGACAGCCGGCGACCGCCCTTGATCCCCGATCTTGCGGCGGCCGCACCGGGACCATTTGCCAATGCACTGCCCCAGGCCCTCATTCTGACAGCGATCGTGATTGGATTCGCACTGCTCTCTTTTATTTTTGTCCTTTTCTATCGTGCCTATCAGGAGCTGGGTACCGTCGATACCGAATTGATGCGGGTCGCAGAGCCCGATACGAATGGTCATCCCCCGGTATCGCCGTCACAACCTGGAGCGTCGGCATGAGTGTGTTGTTGATATTGCCGATTCTGCTGCCCATGGCTGGCGGCATCATCGCCATATTCTTAAAATCAGATCCCAAACGATCGCTCCAGTTGGCGTTGACCAGCGCCGGATTGCAGACGCTGACCAGCGGGTTGCTCGTATACCATGTCCATCTGAGGGGCATCCTAACCACTCAAATCGGCAACTGGCCGGCGCCCTTTGGCATCACCCTGGTAGCAGACCATCTGAGCGCAGTGTTGGTAATGATCACTGCGATTGTCAACCTGTCGGTCACCTCCTATTCCAAAGCGGACATTGAGACCGAACTCATCGACCGCGGTTACTACCCCCTCTTGCAAATGCTGGTATGCGGAATTTGTGGTGCATTTCTAACCGGCGACATCTTCAATCTCTACGTCTGGTTCGAGGTCATGCTGATCGGATCCTTCGGGCTTTTGGTTGTTGGCCAGAGCAAATCTCAGCTGGACGGCGGCGTCAAATATGTGGCCATTAACCTCTTGGCCACTTTGTTGTTTATAACTGGCATCGGGCTGTTATACGGTTTAACCGGTACGCTGAACCTGGCAGATTTGCATGCCAAGGTACCCCTGATCGCAAATCGGGGATTGTTGACGGCGGTCGCTATGATATTTGTGGCCGCCTTTGGAATCAAGGCGGCACTGTTCCCGCTGTTCTTCTGGCTGCCGGCGGCTTACCACACCCCGCCGGTTGCGGTCTCGGCGATTTTTTCAGGGCTTTTGACCAAAGTCGGCATCTATGCATTGATCCGTGTGTTTACCCTGGTTTTCACCGTTGATTTGGGTTATTTTTATCCCATGTTGTTGGCCATGGCAGCGCTGACGATGATAAGCGGTGTATTGGGTGCCGCGGCCCAAAACGAATTTCGCCGTATTTTATCTTTTCATATCATCAGTCAAGTCGGTTACATGGCAATGGGACTGGCGCTCCAAACCCGCTTGGCCCTTGCAGGCACCATATTTTATCTGATTCACCATATTATTGTTAAAGCCAATTTGTTTCTGGTCAGTGGGGTTGTGCAACGATTGCAGGGCTCATTCGAGCTGGCGCAGCTCGGAGGTATCTATCGCAGTAACGGCTGGATCGCGGTTTTATTTTTTGTCCCAGCTTTTTCCCTGGCGGGCTTTCCGCCGTTGTCGGGATTCTGGGCCAAAATGATCCTGATTCGGGCCAGCCTGGATATCCATCAATACGGAATGGCCTTGGTGGCTGCCGTCGTCGGACTGTTGACGGTTTATTCAATGACCAAAATTTGGGCGGAAGCATTTTGGAAACCTGCTCCCCAGACAAATCATATACCGGAAGACATGATTGCCCGTAAATCCTCGGCCTGGATGGTTGCCCCCGTCGCCGCTTTGGCCCTGTTGACCGTCATCGTCGGTTTCGGAGCGGAGTTTATCTTTAAATTTGCCGAGCAGGCAGCCCATGAATTACTTCATCCAAAATATTATGTTGATGCGGTCTTGGGAAACCGGCAATGAATTTATTTCTGCTGAACATATTCTTAAGCATCGGTTTCAGCGCCGTTCTGGGACAATTTAACCTGAGCGGTTTTTTGGCGGGCTTTATCGTGGGCTATATTGCGCTGTGGCTGACCAAACCGCTCTACGGCCCCACACGCTACTTCGAACGCCTGCCGAAAGTTATCGGACTGATCAGTTTCTTTGCCAAGGAGCTGCTAGTATCAAACTTGCGCGTACTATGGGATGTGATCACCCCCAAACATATCAGCCGACCCGGTATTATCGGCATCCCGCTGGAAGCCCGTACCGATGCGGAAATTATGCTGGTAGCCAATCTGATATCCCTGACTCCCGGCACGCTCAGTCTGGATCTGTCCGAAGACCGGCGGATCTTATACATCCACGTGATGTTTCTCGATGACATTGAAGAAACCCGGCAACAGATTAAACGGGGCCTGGAAAAACGGGTACTGGAGGTGATGCGCTGATGTCGGCCGATACGTACCTGGTTATCGTCGCCAGTCGATTTGCGCTGGTCGTTTTGCTGATCAGCATCGCATTGGCAATGGTGCGGCTTGTCAGGGGACCGGATGCCGCCGACCGAATCATCGCGCTGGATTTGATCTCGATGCTGATCGTCGCTTTTTTGGCCATTGAGTCGATTTATGCCGGCGAAACATCCTTCCTGGATGTGGCCATCGCCTATGCCTTGATTGCTTTTTTGGGCACCGTGGCCCTGGCACGTTTTTTGATGCGTTCGTCCCAGCGAAAATCCGGCAATATCATTAAAACAGGAGATAAAACAACGCGCCATGAATAATATTCTCACCGCCCTATTCCTGGTATTTGGCAGCCTTTTTTGCTTCGTAGCCGCCCTGGGTATGCTCCGTCTACCGGACACCGTCATTCGAATGCATGCGGCCACCAAGGCCGGTACACTGGGCGCCGGGCTCATTCTGATTGCTGAAGCATTCTTCTATGCCGAGGTGGGAATTACATTGCGGGTATTGGCGGCAATTTCCTTTTTGTTGCTGACCGCCCCAGTTGGTGCACATCTCATCGGGCGTGCAGCCTATTATAGCGGAATCAGATTGTGGCATAAAACCTGGATTGATCAACTAAAAGATCGTTTTCCAGCTGGTGAGCCCCCCGAAGAGACCGTACCGTGAATTCAACTATTATCGAATGGTATCACCGATGTTGATGACCTGGTTGATAACCCGCATTGCGGTTCTGACCTTCACGTGGTGGGTTCTCGCCAAAAGCGCCTTGGACTCGTGGCAAGTTGGCATACCGGCTATATTGGCAGCCATCTATGTCGATCACCGTCTATTTAAGCCCCGAACCAGCCATTGGTCGTTGGGGGGGGTTATTGTTTTTGGACTTCTGTTTTTAAAATTATCGGTGACCAGCGGCATTGACGTTGTCTGGCGTACCTATCATCCGCGGCTGCCCCTGAATCCGGCCGTGGTTGAGTATCCGCTGAGATTGACTTCTGAAGCTGCTCGCAATTTGTTTGTCTGTACGGTCAGTCTGCTGCCGGGAACCCTGAGTGCCGAACTTGGCGATGACAGCTTGGTTGTTCATGTCTTGGATGTTAGCCGTCCCTTCCGACAGGAACTTAAACTCATCGAGGATCGGGTGGCAGCGGTATTTCGGCACCCGGGCCAGCTTGATGAGCAAAAAGCGAGGACCGACTAAAATGAATCATTATCTTTGGATAGCGTTGTTGATTCTTATCAGTGTCGTTGTCGGTCTCATTCGAATTATAAAGGGGCCGACAGCGGCCGACCGCATGTTGGCTGCCCAGCTTTTTGGTACCGGAGGTGTAGCGATCCTGCTGATCCTCGCACAGGCCATGCAGATGCCCTCTTTGGTGGATGTCGCTCTTACTTACGCCCTCCTGGCAGCCGTTACGATGGTTGTATTTGTTCGGCGCCATTGGGGTAACTATGAAAATACGGGAAAGGGAAAAGGATGAGTCTCGCTGACCTGCTTGGATCGTTTTTTCTACTGCTGGCGATTCCGTTCTTCTGGGGCGGCAGCCTTGGCTTGCTTCGTTTTCCGGATATTTACACCCGCCTGCATGCCCTGACCAAGGCTGACAATTTGGGACTCGGATTGGTGGTCGCCGGATCAATTCTGATGTGCAAAGAATGGACGGTTGGTGTCAAGCTGCTTTTAATCTGGCTGGCGGTACTGGTGGCCAGCACCATATCATGCTACCTGATCGCAAATGCGGCCCGTAAGCGGAAGATAAACCCATGGAAAGTTCCCTGACTTACGCCGCCATTGCCTTTGATGGCGTTTTGGCCCTGGTTCTGCTGGTTCTGGCCTGGCAATTATTACGCTCGCCGAATCTGTTCAAGGCCGTTGTCCTATTTATCAGTTTCGGATTGATGCTGTCGCTGGCCTGGGTTCGTCTAAGAGCAATCGATATTGCCTTGGCGGAAGCGGCTATCGGTGCCGGACTG
>JASFSK010000512.1:0-4255 GCA_050114455.1 Desulfobacterales bacterium
ATTGGTCCCTGCTTTTGAATTTGAGGGTCGATCCATTTAGGATTTAAACCAACCCTTTCAAATAGCGCTGCCTTTTTTGTTCCGGGAACTTTTCGATGGCATATCGCAGCATGGTGCGCGGCATATGTTTATAGTGTTTTTTTAAAAAGCTTTCTTCGGTTGAGAAGTCACGTTTGCCAATTTCACGCAGCATCCAGCCAGTGGCCTTGTGGATCAGATCCTGACGGTCAAAAAGCAGCATTTTGGATATTTTTAGCGTCTCTGAGAAGTGATGGTGTTTGATAAAATGAAATGTCGACATGATGGATATTCTGCGTTCCCACATATCGTCGGACTTTGCCAGCCGATATAAAGCCGCCTTATTTTTATCCATCAGGTAGCCGCCGACAATGTGTGGTGCCGATGTATCGACCAGGTCCCAATTGTTCACAAATCCCGTGTTTTCCAAATAAGTAATGTAAATTGACTTCCTTGTGACCTCATTGGCTTTGGAGAAAGCTCGAACCAGCAGCAAGAGCGCCAATAGCCGTTCCTCATGGATACTCGACTGGAGCAGACTTAGCGTTTCCTCAAAGGACAAATCGGAATATTCCGCGGCGAGCTTTCGTAAAACCGGCACCCGGATTCCGATAAATACGTCGCCTTCGCCGTATTCACCCGGGCCGGTTTTAAAAAACCGCTGACTGACGGCGGCATGACGCTTGTCGCCCAGCTTTTTCAGGCGCTTTTGTATATCTTTTAATGTCACGATTCTTTCGCCATTGCACCGATAAAAGAATCGGCCTCTTTGATGGATGCTTCCATGTCCCTGATCAGCAAATTCACTTCGGCTTCAACGGATCTCAACTCCGTTTGCAGCGACGCGATTGCCCTGGCATTGAGATTGTGTTTTAGAAACAATACCTGGTCGTTGAATGCCACCAGCACCGGCTCCATTTTGTTCTCGGCGCGTTTCATCGCACCGATCAGCTGTTTGTACTGACGTTGCGTCTCCCGCAATTTTCGGGCGCTGCTGCGGCGCAGGGTATCGCTGCTGTATTGATCCAGTTCGGATTCCCATTCCTCAAATAGGGCCACAGACACATCCTCCACGGCTTCGATACGGTCGCGAACCGTTTCGGCCCTGTCGTTGCTGCGATCGTATGCCGCTTTGAGCTGATTATACTTGTCTTCCAGCTCACCGCCGTCGACCTTCAAGACGCTGCTGAATTTTTCAAGGGCTGATTCGAACTCTTCCTTGGCATCTTGTTGGGCGTCTCTGGCGGATTCCACCCGGCTGACCATTAAATCCCTTTTGTGGTAGCCCAGTTTTTCCATGGTGCCGTAATAGGCGGATGAACATCCCACCAATAAGATGAAGGTCGCGATCAGGCTCAATTGAAACTTCGACAGTGTTAACGGCATAATTGGTATCCCTACTTTTCGGGTAATGTTTCTACAAATGATTTGGCCTGTTCCAGCCAATTTTTTAAATCCTCGTCATTTTTATATCCGTCCTCCGACACCATTACCCAACCCTTCATGGGCCGACCCGTGATGTCAAAAGGCCGCACCTGGGGCAACTTCAGCGCTTCCTCGGCCCGATCCGGGCCGAGTCGGAGAATCAGAAAATCTTTGTGAACCCCGCAGAACATGTTGCCGTTCAATAAATGACAGATGCCACCGAACATTTTTTTGGCAGCGGTCCCTCTCCAACCGGTTACCATTCCTTTTATGCGCGTTTCGATTTCTTCCTTGTAGGCCAAACCAATACTCATTTCTAAAAAAAAATGTCGATAACCCGACCGTCGCTGACCTGACATAAACCAAAACCGCCGCTGGATATGCCCATCAGTGAATCGGTCAGATTAAACCGGCACTTCATGATGTTGCCTCTGCTTCCGGACAGGGTGGCTTTGGCATTGCCTTCAAATACCTGCACGTCGTCAAAAGCAGCAGATTGGCTGGTGGCAATGGTCGTATCGGATTGGATATCCATCGCACCGATTTTGACGATTCTACCCTCAAAGCGTTCCCCGCCCGGCAGTACTGTTTCTAAAAGGCCTTTACCGACCCTCATGTCCGTGTAAGTCATCTCTATTCTTTTTGCATCCCGTCTAACAACGCCTTTCATACTGCCTGCACACCCCGACAGGAAGAAGAAAATTGCGACAACCAACACAAAGGCTCGCCGATTGGTCATTTTTTATTCCTTTCTCAAAGAGATTCCCACCACATTCGGGATCGGCCGGGAAAAAAGGGCATTCACATTCTCCTCGATACCCAATTTATAGTTGCCGACGAACTCGTATTCATGGGTTCCGGCCTTTATGTACATCTGTGCCTGGGGCCCGCCTTCCACGTACATGGCCCTATCAATCATGAGCGGAAGTGTTTGCAATATGTTGATCAAATCATGGGTGGTGTAGAGTGATCCGACATGAATAAACAACACCCGGCCACGGCGATCGATGGCGATTGCCGCGGTGCTCCATTTCTGGGGCTGCTGCTCCCAGACGTTTTTCCCCTTGCAGGATATCATTCGAATGCTCTGGATCAGGGTTTTGTATTTGGTCTTCCAGGTATCAAAATCCTCGCATTGCCGATCGATGATCTTGGCCCGTGGAACATCGGGATTCTGTCTGTCGAAGGCCAAAATGGCCATATCTTTCGACAGCCTCGGATTGTTGATGTGACTTTTCGTGCGCATCAGCGACACGCTGGCTTTTAAATCCGCTTGATACATGGATGCGTTGATGGCGGCAACCAGACCATTCTGTTGGCACCATTCCTTGGTGGACAGCGGTCGACCGTTTTCAGACGCCGATGCGTTGAGCAACCTGAGATTGTAGCGGGAGGGGTCGATTCTCAAGACCCGAATCATTGAATCACCTGTTTCAGATGGCGTCGGCGATTGAAAAAAGCCCAGGTGGAGCCCATCAGAAAGCTTCTGCCAAACGCCAAGAGAAACCGAAGCCCTAGCCCTGCCTGCAGCCTTTTGATCCGCAGCGGATGAAGTCAAGGCGGTGAAAAGCAAAAAAATGATGGCGAGCGGTGCAAGTTTCATTTAGGCTGTGATCTATTTTTCTATGGCTTTTGCCAGATCGGCAAGCTGGCCCGAGTCGACTCCGAAAAAATTTTCCAGGCTCTCAATTTGACCGGGAGTGGGGATTCGAACTCCCCATTCCAATTCATTAAGCCGGGATTGAGGGATATGGACCTGCCCACAAACCTCTTTGGCGGTTAGCCCGCGAGTAGATCTTAAACGGATCAATTTATCTCCAAATTCATTCATTATAGCATCTCCTTCCAGATCTGTTGATTCTTTTCATTTCCAGTGTCCGCCATTCGATCTAAATTATAGGTCCTGCTGATGTTAGAAGAGTATTGAATGGGTTCAATTATCTATTATTTATAAAACAATTGGCTAATAATTGTAAAGCATCAAAAAATTATTAGAGCGTTTGGAGTAAAGCAGCTGGGGTGTTATGATTATTTAATGTAGCATTGCAAAACTGCTGATAACGGAACGTTATTCTGCCAAACGCTCTAAGCCTTCTAGAAATGTTGTTATCCTTTAGAATTAGCACATGCGGCGACCTCGACGGTTACAGTGATTGACCTTGCAATTGCATCTGGCCTGTTATAAATGAATTCGATAACATTTAGCTTATAAAGGGAAAACAAAATGGCTGCCGAAAACGGAGACCAGCATCAGGACGCTTCCATGAAATCAGTACTCACGGACAATTTGAATGCTAAAATCGGTGTATTGACCCGGCGTGAAGTGGAGGCCCGCATTCTATCGCCGGTGATCGATGCCTTGGCAGAATCTTTCGGACTCGATCCGGTCATGGCTGTGGTGCAAAAAACCATCGTTAAAATTGCGCGGCAGCAGGGTGCCGATCTGTACAAGCTGATGGGCAACAACTCCCTGGATGATTTTTCTGAAACCCTGCAGTTCTGGACCCGGGACAAGGCATTGGAAATCGAGCTAATCGAAAAATCCGATGCGGTGTTGTCGTTTAATGTGACGCGCTGCCGCTATGCCGAGCTTTACGATAGCCTGGGAATTCGGGATATCGGAACCGTATTTTCCTGCGCGCGCGATTTTGCCCTGATCGAAGGATTCAACCCCAAAGTTTCTCTGACGCGGACCCAGACCATCATGGAAGGAGCGCCCTTTTGTGATTTCCGCTATCGTTTGGATGATACTAGTCAAGGTTAAAGGTTTTTTTCGACATTCTTTTTTATATCTCCTAAAAGCAACTTGACC
>JASFSK010000513.1:0-4253 GCA_050114455.1 Desulfobacterales bacterium
GCGTTGATTTTTTTGAGACTAGCCCGTTGTTCACGTGCTTCATTTAGATCACGATGAAGCTGGGCGGCGATGACGAGGGACCCCTGGCCTTCTCGTTTAAACCCAATGCTATCGGCGACCTCGAAAACCCTTTGTTCAAATTTTTCCGATACCTGATCGATGCCGTAAATTCGCCTGCGCAGCTCCTCGGATTGATTGAATTTTTCGAAAAATACCAGGAGTTGATTGAAGGCTTCAGTCGCCTGTTCCGGATGGACATTGGCTTTCAATCCCAGACCGTCGACGGCTTGGCGCCATTCCCGGGCCCAGCCGGCTTGGTCGTCTTCGATAGCCGCAAGCTCTTCACGAATCCTTTTGATGCGGATTTTGATATCGTCCAGGGTATGCTCCCATCGGCGTTTGCGTTCTAAACGATTTTCCTCCCGATCGATCCGCTGTTCACATAGATTGATCATGGCTTCGAGGCTCATCTCTTTCAGGTCAATCGATCTATCGAATTTTAATATCTGACGTGATACAGAATCTTTGAGAAGCTTACAATTTTCGGCAAGTCTTTTGGCATCATCGGCAACCGTAGTTGCGACCTGAAGGTTCGTCAGCAGTTTGTCCACCCTAAGCAGCCATTGTTTCATTTCCCGGGGGGATCCAGGGGCTATATCCAATGGTTTCCAAATGGAATGCCATTTTTCTTGCTGTGCTTCCCGTTCTGAATTTGCTTGTTCGGCAGCCATTGTAAGTTCTTTTCGATCTGATGTCAGCTGTTTGATCCTGGCTTCGAGATCCGCCCGTTTGACCACCTGATCGGCGGCTGACCGAAGTTTGTCCGCCACTTGATCTGCTACCTCGACCTTCTGTTCGTAAAAAGATGGAAGATCGGAATTGGCCGCAAATTCTGCAATCTCATTGTTTACTTTCTTTTGTTTGATATACTTTTGCTTGATGAGACGCCAGCCGGTGTCCCGCTCCAGGCGAGCCTGTTCAAGTTCTGAAATTACCGGCACGTTGCCCGTCAACAACAGCGCATTCAAGTCCTGCTCTGTCTGAATCCGGTCGATCTTGATTTCCTGTTGCCGGCGACGATAATCCTTAATTTTTTCAGATAAATCATCAAAACGTCGTTCGAACCTGTCCAGCGTCTCCGGTAACGGCATTGCAATGTTTAACAGCACTTCAATTGTCCCGGAAAATCTTCCGAGTCTGGATAATTCGCTCTGACAAGCCGCCTTCCCATCTGAAGCCCGTTTTTGTGATTCTGCTAATCGCTGCTCCAGATTACCGGACTTGCGTGCGACCGTGACCGCAGCCTTCAATTCGCCCAGATCTAAATTCGACGGTTCTTGTTGGTTGAGCTTTCTCTCAATGATTTCTTGCTCGTCTGTGATATCGCGCAGCGTTGACGCTGCTTTTTCCCTCCTTTGGTCGAGAAGACCATGCTTACGAACCAACCCGAAGATCCACTTTTCGTTGTTGGTCAGCGGCCGCAACTGTTCGGCGCTGTCAAGATCGATGTCCGGGCGCACGCCTTTTAACAGTTGCTCTGCCTCATTGCGCAACAAGCGTCTTTTTCCATCCTGACTGGGACGATCTTTGATGGCGGTCTCGACAGCGCCAAGTTCCTTGTAGATTGATAAAATGGTATCCTCGTTATCCAACAATTCGGTGCGTACATCTATGCTTTCCGATTCATCTGTCAAACGCGATCGCTTCGCTTCAGCTCTTTGTTTTCTCTCGCAAGCAGCCTGCAGTCTGCCAATGGCAGTTTTTCGTTGGTCGTCGAAATCTTGGGGCAAAAGCAATATATTTCCCATGGCGTCAATTTGAGCTATGATAGCGCGGCGTTCAGCCAACACACCATTGACGCGATTGAGTCTATTCAGGCGGCTTTTTTCTCTGCTTTTTTCGTTGAGCTTTGTTTCAACCCGCTCAATGGCGGCAAGGCTTTCAGCGAGTTCTTTCTGAAGCCGTTTCCATTGAGCAACCGGAAGAATTGAATCCTTGATTCGCTTTTGGGCCTCTTTGAAACCGAATATCGCCCGATTCACCCGCTTTTTAGTAGCTCTGGGCTTGAAAAGTGCTTCGGCGCCATTTCGCAAATCAGACAATATCTCGCGCAGACCGGCGGTGCCAATCGCCGCGCTGAAGAGGGCCTGGCCGAGATCCCCGGATTGGTCAAGAAGCTCCTGACCGCCGGCAACCAGTCGATCATGGTCAATGCCGTACAATTTCGTGAATAGATTCTCATCAATTCCAACAGATAGAAACGGTGATAAGATCGAATCATCGTAGACCGCATCCATATTCGGAGACAACAGCGTACCTTTTTTACCTTTCCTACGTATAAATTCTATTTTTTCACCACCTGAAAGCCGCAGTTTGCCGCCGATTCGCAGTTGAGGATTCGGGTGGAGGTAATTGTCGTTCGTGCGGACTGGTATACCAAATAACCACGCCGTAAGAGCCCTTAATGAGGTGCTTTTGCCCGCTTCATTATCCCCGTAAATCAGATGCAGCCCCGCCGATCCGTCTGACAGATCCAATGATGTATTGCTGAAGGAGCCGTATGCAATCAGATCCAATCGATCGATTCTCATTGGGGATCTCCCTTGCTCAACAACCTTCCCACCAGCATATGTTTGGCCTCATTGACCAATCGTGCCACAGTTTGGCTGTCATCGAGATTCAAAATGGAGTCCGCGCTAAAAGCCTCTGATGGAATCTTCTGTCTCAGGTCGGCAATCACATGCTCGAGACCGCTGATATCGTCTGAATTACCAGGTGTCGCCAATATATCCCTGAGCAGCTTGCCGAGAGGACTGTCGTCGGACAGGGTGGCCGCCAGATCGAGTTTGCCAACCACTGCATTTTCGACTCTCTCTATCCATAAATCATCACCGGCAACTTCCGCACCAATTGCCTTAATTTGCTGTTCAAACCGTTCCGGGAAGGCCGACAGCTTGCCCGAGATTGAGGTCGCCCCGGTAAAACGGATTCGCATCGCGATCGGCCGTCCGTCGACTGCTGCGCTGTGCTTTTCAATGGACTGTTGAGCCAGTTCAAAGACCGCGCGCAATTCGGTGATATCTGTGATATCGACACTGCAATCGACCCAGCGCATAACATCCAAAGGGCTCCGCTCAACGGCTGCCACCGCACCGTCTTCGACGGTGACGATGACGCAACCCTTGGCGCCGGTCTCTCGAATATGCCGTCCTTGGATGCAGCCGGGAAACACGATCCATGGATCCTCGGACACAAATTCCTGCCTGTGAACGTGTCCCAAAGCCCAATACTGGTATCCTTTGGAGCGCAGATCATCGAGCGCGCACGGGGCATACGCCGCATGGCCTTCGCGACCGTCTATGCTGGTGTGCAACAGACCAATATTGAAGAATTCAGGTTCGGCCGCCGGAAATCCCACTGTAAGATTTTTATCCACATGCCGGGTTGCAAAACTCTGTCCGTGAATTGCAACTCCAAATTCATTCAACCGGATTGTTTCAACTTTACGAGATGAGAGCGTCTTCAGATTGGTGGGGGTGTCTAAGACTTTGGTCATATGATTGGCCGCGTCATGGTTGCCGGCCACCGAGACAACCGGTATATTGTGCTGGCCGAGCCGACCTATCTGTCGGCTTAAGAAAATACCGGTACTATAATCTTTCCAATCACCGTCATAAAGATCGCCGGCCAGCAAAACGAACGAGACCTTTTCAACAATGGCCAGGTGTACGAGGTTTTCAAAAGCTCTGCGGCATGCATCCCGAATTGATTCGGCAGGTGCAGACTCATAGCGGGTCAGACCCCGCAATGGGCTGTCCAAATGAACATCGGCTGCGTGAATGAATTTAAACATCAGTATTACCTGCCAAATTGACACGATAGACGGTGTCGACCAAGTGTACAATATTCTGTGTAAAAGGCCGCCGGATTCTAAACGGCGCAATCCAATCGACAATACATCACCACAGTGTGTGGGCACCGTAATCCGCAAACCTTCTGTCTTTGGTAAGCACAGACACGTTTTCTTTTAGGGCTTCAGCGATAATGATGCGGTCAAACGGATCGTGGTGGATAAGAGGAAGGGTGGCTGCCGATATGGCGGCAACAAAGCCAATGGGCAGTGGTATGACACTGAGCTTTTGCAGCGCTTCGGGGATGAACCTTTGGGGTTGATCCGGCAACTCCACCCGTTCGAGATGCCAAAGCAAGGCGATCTCCCAACCACTTGCCGCACTCAACAGCAATCGGTTGTT
>JASFSK010000514.1:0-4249 GCA_050114455.1 Desulfobacterales bacterium
ACCGGAATATTTTCCTCGGCTCAGAGAAATCTGTGACCGGTGGGACACCCTTTTGATTACCGATGAGGTGATGAGCGGTTTCGGCAGAACGGGAAAATGGTTTGCAGTGGATCACTGGGACGTCGTTCCAGACATGATGACTCTGGCCAAAGGAATTACCGCCGCCTATGTGCCGCTGGGTGCCACGGTGGTCCGCAAGCACATCGGAGATCACTTTAGGGACCATTTTTTCAGCCACGGTGCCACTTACGCCGGACATGCCCTGGCCTGTGCCGCCGCACTCGCCGTCATCCCCATTTACCAAACAGACCATCTCATTGAAAATTCGGCAAAAATGGGAAAATATCTGCTGGAAAAGGCCCTGGAGCTCAAGGATAAGCACCCCTGTGTCGGTGATGTACGCGGATTGGGATTGTTCGTAGGCCTGGAATTGGTTAAAAATAAGGAAACCCGCGAGCCGATTATGCCGGTGGCCGCCAAGATTCGCCCGGGAATGAATCCCAAACTGGAAGTGGCCAAAAAATTGGGCGAACTGGGGATGATGGCCATGGCGGCCAATCCCAGCAATGTGATTGCCTTGGCACCCCCACTGATTGTCACCAAAGATGAAATCGATGAAGGTATTGGAATTTTAGACCAGGCGTTGAAAGCTGCAGATAGATATACGGAAGCATAGTTTTTCAACACAAGGACCCTGGGTGGCGAATGGATACGATCATTTAATTTCTCTTTTTGACAGGATTTGCAGAATTAATGGGATTTTTTTCGCCTTGCGGCGAAGAGCCCTTTCGTCCGAAAGCCCTTTTATCCCTATGATCCTGTACATCCTGTCCGATATGTTTCTAAAATATTATCCATTCCTCTGATTTTACGTTAATGTATTTATGAATCTATGAACTTAGTGCTTCGATTAGCCATTAGAGTGAAATATAATTATTGCCCAGCCTATTTGCAGACTCAGCACTAAGTCCTGATAGTGCAAATGCGTCAGCGAATTTATGAATTGATGGATGATGGACTAAGGAGGCTGTTAAAACCATGCAACCCGATATTCAACCGCGACAGCTGCGCGAACGTATCCGCGCCCGAAACTGGACCACACCCACATCCGGAGTAGCATCCGGATATTTGCAGGCCAACCTGGTGATGTTGCCGGCCGAAGAGGCCTTTAATTTTTTGCTTTTTTGTGTCCGCAATCCCAAGCCCTGCCCCATTTTAGACGTTATGGAGCCCGGTCAGGTCGAGCCGAAAATCGCACCCGGTGCCGATCTGCGAACCGATCTTCCCCGTTACAACGTATTTGAAAACGGCGAATTTTTAACCGAAGTGCAGGATGTCTCCAGTTATTTCAGTGAAGACATGGTCAGTTTTCTGCTGGGCTGCAGCTTTTCATTTGAAAATGCCATGTTGGCGGCCGGCCTGCCGATCAGAAATATGGAAGAAGACAAAAACGTCTCGATGTACATCACCGACAAACCCTGCGTTTCTGCCGGCCTATTTTCTGCGCCCTTGGTGGTGACCATGCGGCCGATGACGCCGGCACAGGCTGTCAGGGCTGTTCAGGTGACCACCCGATTCCATCTCACCCATGGCGCACCCATCCACTTGGGAGATCCGAGACAAATCGGAATCCGCAATCTGGATGAACCGGATTTCGGCGATCCGGTCACTGTGCAGACCGGAGAAATCGCTGTATTCTGGGCCTGTGGCGTCACATCCCAACTTGCTGCAACCTCCGCTCCACTTTCCCGGGTAATCACCCATGCCCCAGGACATATGTTTGTGTCGGATTTGAAGGATGAGGATTTGACGATTCTGTAATTTTGGCCAAAACTTTCGGTGACCTGTGTACGTGCCAATCTGACGGAAGGAGCAAGATGCGAGGAACTGTCAACCTCCATTCGCAGGAGGCCAAGATCAGAATTCGCCACCTGTCGGATTCACCGCTCAATTGGTGCTGCAGATGCTATCGCAGGAGCTTTCGTAATTTTAAAACATCAAGGAAAACTCAAAAGGCTCCACCGATTCAGCCAGAGCCTGCTTCAGCATACAAACCTGATCGATGCCGGTGGCTTATGAATTGATAAATCAGCGGCCACCAGCAGCAAGGTGGCCCGGGCCCCTTCCGGGGCCATCCTCATACCCCCAGTGCTGCTGGTGGTCGCTGATTTTCAATCGCACATGCTATGTTTTTGTCATCGCAGATCTGTTTGCCTGTGACCGGAAAATATACCTTGACAGTGGTACCCTGTCCCTCAAGACTTTCCACGGTAATATAACCTTTGTGATCTTGAACGGTTCCCCAAACCACCGCCATACCCAATCCGGGAACGCTTCTGCCCATGACTTTTTTGGCAAAATAAGGTTCAAACAAGCGGTTCAAGTCTTGTGCCGATATTGCGGTCCCCGTGTCGGAAACCATCAGCAAAACATAATCCCCTGCTAGGACGTCGTCGTAGCCTTTAATCGGCTGGTCCACAAATTGATTTTTGGTTGTAATGATTAACTGGCCGCCATCCGGCATTGCTTCCGCTGCATTGGAAACAAGATTCATAATAGTTTTTGAAAGATGGAGTGAAGAACCAGCTATATTCATAAGTTTGGAATCGACATCCTGTTTAAAATCCACCAGGGGGTAAAAGGTCTTTAGTTTTTCAAATTCAGGACTGATCAGATATTCGGAAATGATATCATTTAAATTGACGGTCTCGGTTACATTACCCCCCCTTCTTGCCATGGTTAGGAGATCGTCGACAACCGCTACAGCCTTTTCTCCGGATTCCTGGATGGTTTCAATTGGCGTTCTAAGCGGATCGTCTTGGGGCATGTCCATCAACAGCAATTCCGGATAATTCAGGACACCTGACAAAATATTGTTCAAATCATGGGCCAATCCGCCGGCAAGCGTTCCGATCGCTTCCATTTTTTGAGCTTGGTGCAGTTGTTCTTCGCGCCTTTTCTTTTCTTCTTCGGCTCTTTTTAGCTCGACAATCTCCCGGACAAGCTCCTCGTTTTTCTTGGCAATTTCAGCATGGCTGTTTGTGAGTTCATCATGATAGGATTTAAGGCGCAGCAATGACCTGGCTCTTGCCAAAAGCTCAAATTTGTCGAGCGGTTTGCTCAAGAAATCTTCGGCGCCGGCTTCCAGGGCCTTATTGCGATCTTTGCGTTCGTTCGATGCCGTAATCATTATAATCGGGATGATTCGGGTGCGGACATCTTTTTTTAGTATTCTGCATAATTCAAAACCGCCGATTCCCGGAATCAGAATATCCAAAATAATGAGATCGGGTTTAAAATCATCTAAGGTTCTTAGCGCCGCTTCCCCCCTGAGGCAGCCGCGAAATTCATAGTTCTCGTGGAAAAATATGCCTTTAACTATTTCAATGTTTCTTTTGTCATCATCGACGGCTAAAATTTTCGGTTTTCTCATTGCGCTTACCCTGTTCACAAACAATCAAATCCATTCCATACTCAATTCCGTTGAGGAAAAAATATTATCAAGGACTCAGAATTCCTTAGGTTTACATCGGCATTTATCAATGAAAGTTTAGTAACATCCCAGTGGAGCCTTTGGCCAAAAAAAACTGGCCAAAAAAACGGCCAGTTTGATCGAATCGAAACTCAAGATAGCGAACAACGAGTAACGAATGACGAATTAAGGAATTTTGTCTATCGTTTTTTTACGGAGAGCGAAGCCTCCGGCTCGCAGAGGTTAAAGCGCCTACGCCTCGGAGAGCGACATCCACAATTCGTCAATCGTCATTCGCCAATCGTCATTTAGGGTGTCACAGGGGTTATCTCCAACCCAAGTTCAACCAGTTCATCGATGACCTCATCATACATTCGCTGCCACTCGGGCACTGGTGCCATTTTTTCCAAATCATACGCTGAATCGATGCAATGGCCGGGATTTCCGCCGGATTTGTCAAACACAAATTCATACTTCGCCAGAAGAGCATTTATCATGCGGTTGGCATCAGCGAGGGTCATCCCCTGCCTGGCGGCTGCATGGCCCACCTCGCCCATGAGACGGACCTCCAGTCCGGTGCCGTTGGGGGCATTGCCATCCGCCGAACCAACGCCCTCCAGATGTCCGCCGCTCACCGTGATGGCCAGAGTATTGGCCGCCACTTCATAAAGAAGTTCCTTGGTCAGAGCGCCGCTTTTGGGATAAATATCGCAAACAATGATAGCAGGGGCGTTGCGGGCAAAGGCCTGGCATACAACGCTCTGCAGCCACATGCAG
>JASFSK010000515.1:0-4248 GCA_050114455.1 Desulfobacterales bacterium
ACACAGCACCAAAATGATCGGCATCAGGATGGCTGTCGGAACACGCAGTATCTTCACCACGACCCTGACCATCGATAGACCCAGAATCAGCATCGCAACACTGGCCAACAGGAACATGGCCGACACTTCATAAATGTAGTTGGGGGCTTCAATCACCAGTAAAGGACCCGGTCTCATGCCGTGCAACCACATGGCGGCTAGTAAAACAGCTGCGGGAGGACTCCCAGGTACCGCCAGGACCAGCACCGGAATAATTGCACCCCCAACACAGGCATTGTCGCCGGTCTCGGCAGCCGCCAGTCCCTCGACAGAACCTTTGCCAAATTTTTCAGGCGTCTTGCTGCCGCGGCGGGCAAAATCATAGGCCACGAAAGAGGCAATATTTTCGCCGACACCCGGGACCGTGCCCACAAACACGCCGATCAAGCCCGATCGGATGATATTTTTCCAGTTATTGAGCAAATCCCGAATTCTGGGCAGCACACGCCGGACCTGCAACACTTTTGCCCGGCGCTGGGCCTCGACCGTGGTTTGGATAACTTCGGTCATGCCGTATACCCCCACCAGCGCCGGAATCATTGAAATGCCGCCGTACAAATCTACCCTGCCATAGGCAAAACGAGGATACGCCTGAATGGCTTCCATCCCGATCATTGCCAGAAATAGTCCCAGAAAGCCGGATATCCATCCCTTGAGGGGATCTTCCGGTGCCGTCAGGTTGCCGCAAATCAAAACACCGAACAGCGTTAACCAGAAAAATTCAAAAGACTGAAAGCGAAGGGCGATTTGCCCCAGATACGGCGTGAAAAAAGCCATGAAAAACAGCGCAATGGTCGATCCCAGAAATGAGGATGTGGTAGCAATGCCGATGGCCTCACCGGCCTTGCCCTGCAACGCCAGAGGATGTCCGTCAATGCAGGCGGCGGCGTTGGCCGGGGTGCCCGGAATGTTGACCAGAATGGCGGAGCGGCTGCCGCCGTAAATCGCACCGACATAGATGGCTATCAGAATCACGATGGCGTTTGATGATTCCCACTGGAAGGTCAAGCCGGTGAGAAGGGCAATTCCCATGGTAGCCGTCAAACCAGGAAGCATTCCAACAATAATGCCGAGAAAGGTTGCCCAAAAAACGGAAAACAGGATCTCAGGTGTCATCAAACCCCACAATGCATTGACCAGATCTATAACACCCAAGGAGATCCTCCCCCTATTGCTTGATTGATCGCCACCGGATATGCCGGTGAGATTTTAAAAGTTCTAACGTTATGGCAGCGGAACCAGAAATATTTTTGTAAATATCAAATATATCATTGCAGAGGCGGCTAGCGAAATGATTAGAGAGACCCAACACTTATGCTCGCCGAAGGTTGCCATGTAAGCGAAGAGAACGAGAAAAGCCGCCAGGTAAAAGTAGACATGTCCGAGCAGGAAAAAGAAACCGAAGGCATAAATCATGGCCAAGCACCAGCGTTGAACGGGTTTGGATTGTACAAACCCATCAATCGTTTCACGACTGGGAACGATTCTATATCCTCGCATTCTTACTGCCCGAAGAAACAATGCGAGACTCATGACAAACAGGGTTATGCCCAGAATTAACGGTACAAAACCAGGGGCGGCATAGAAGCCGCCCCAATCTTTTTCAAAGCGCGGGATTTTAAGCGATTCAACCACAACCACGATACTGCCGGCCATTAAAATCAGACCCATGACAAAATCTGCCTTTGGCATTCCGTTGCTTTTCATGTCTCGATTACGCCTTCTTATTTACAGATAAACCCAAAGGCTGCGGGGTCCTTCTTGGCAATGCCGATATCCTGCAGGATGCAGTTGACGTTGTTGCCGGTGGTTTCGGATAGTTTAAGGGCTTCGTCTCCTTTGTAGTTAACGACGGCCGATGCTTTTTCCTTGGCCAGTCGTTTAATGGAGTCAGATGCAGCCGCGGCATCGAAGGCGTTATTGATGGCAGCTTCTACTTCGGATGGGACGCCTTTGGGAACATAGAGACCGAAAAGATATTGCAAGGGTGCGTGCTCGGGAATAAACTGCATCACCGGTGGTACTTCACCGTATCCGTCAATTACCAGGGACTGGGTGGACATGTTGGCCAAAGCCCTGAGTTTTTTGGCACGCAGCATATCCGCTACCTCCATCGACAGTTGCATGACCACTTCGGTTTCTCCCTTGACTGTGGACACCACTGCGGGATACCCGCCTTTGTACGGGATATGGCGGTACTCTATGCCGGTGGCTTTGCGGAAAGTTTCAGCTGCCAGATGTCCGCCGGCGCCGACCCCGGCCGAGGCGACCTTGACTTCTCCAGGCCGGGCCTTGAATTCGGCGACAAGATCGTCGATGGTTTTGATTTTTGAGTCATAGGGAACGCAAATTACGGGAGCGGTCAGCATCGCGTAATAATGAATCCAGTCGCGGTGTGAAATATTGGGCAGCAGATCCAAAACCTGATAGGTGATCACACTGCCGTCCGCATTTCCGGTCCAGGTGTAGCCGTCATGCTTGGCCTCAAACGCATTTTTCATCCCGATAGAGCCCGACCCGCCCGGCTGATTGATTACCGGGATTTTTTGACCCAAGACCTTTTCCATTTCTCCCGCCAAGGTACGACAGGTTTGATCGGTAGCGCCACCGGCAGACCAAGGTACGATCAGTGATATGGGCCTTTTGGGTTTCCACTCGGCAGACACGAAGGCAGCCGAAAACACCATTGCCAGAACGAGGATGAGAATTCCGATTTTTTTCATTGCATTTCCCCCTTTTCTTTTTGTAGGTATAGTAAAGTACTTCTGCCATCATCCGGATGCACATGAACTGGTCACGTCTCAGCCGGTCGGTGGCCCCCTTAGATTCAAGCACGATAAATGGGACGAGCACTGTTTGTCAAGAGTTATATGGTCAAATTTTTTCATATTGGTTGGCTGTCGCCCGTGCAGTGCGATTTGTATAATTTCTTGACGCTTTCGAGTTCAGATGAGTATTTTGGAAGGTAAAATATCCGGAGGTCGGATTGCGGAATTACGCATAAACGGCGATTACATCGCCGGTATTTCTATCCGCAAACCAAAACGCCGCCATCAGCGGTTGCCGGGCAAAGAGATATTTCTCGCTCCCGGGTTTCTCGATATTCAAGTTAATGGGTTTGCCGGCATTGACATTAACCACCCGAATTTCAGGGGAGACGATTTGGTCGATGTCTGCCGGCGTCTCCTGTCAACCGGGGTAACCCGATTTTTTCCAACGCTGATTACTGCCGACCATGACCAGCTCGGCAGTCTTATCAAAGAGATCCGACTATCCTGCGAGAGACATCCTCTGGTCCGTTCAATGGTTTCGGGCATTCATTTGGAAGGTCCCTACATCAACCCTGCGGATGGCCCCAGAGGAGCCCATCCCAGAGCCTACGTCACCCCGCCCGACTGGAGCGAATTTGAACATCTGCTTAAAATAGGCCAGGGAATGGTGCGAATGGTGACGCTGGCACCCGAGATGCCGGGTGGTCTCTCATTTATTCAAAATGCGACCAAAGCCGGCTTGGTGGTAGGCATCGGCCATTGCAATCCGGAACCAAAGACCATCGATCACGCCGTGCTCGCCGGTGCCCGGATTTCAACCCATCTGGGCAATGGTACCCATCAAATGCTGGATCGCCATCAAAATTATATGCAGAAGCAACTGGCCCATGATGGATTGATGGCCAGCATTATTTGTGATGGGCCCCACTTGCCGGACTATTTTGTCAAAAACGTCGTTCGTGCCAAAGGAAAATCGCGAGTTGTTCTGATCACCGATGCGACGGCTGCCTCCCACGCAGCGGCAGGCCAATACACCCTGGGTGGACTTGAAATCGAGGCTGGAGATGACGGCGTTCTCCGGCTTGCGGGCACACCCTATCTTACGGGCTCAACCCTCACTATGGATAGGGCGATCGGCAACTGTGCTAAATTTTCCGGTATTACCCTGGCATCGGCCATCGATATGGCAACCGTGAACCCGGCCGGATTGTTTGACAGTATCAACGGTAAATTGGAGGTCGGTCAGCGTGCCGATCTGGTTCTTTTCAAGGTCAAGGGCAAGAAAATCCGGATCCAGCAGGTCTATCTTGCCGGGCGCTTGGTGCATTCGGCACAAGACAATGCATGAGGCTCGCGATTTTATGAATGAAAGTTGATTGAATTCTATTTCAATAATAAATCACCCCATTATTCGTAAAAATTTGAAAAGGAGAAGGAT
>JASFSK010000516.1:0-4240 GCA_050114455.1 Desulfobacterales bacterium
ACGAAGGTGCTCTGAGGCACTAAAAAACCATGGAGGTGACATATGGCCGAATGCCCTGTTTGTGGAGCCGATATTACCCTGGCTGACGATACCGAAGAAGGTGAAGTCATCGCCTGCGATGACTGCGGATCAGAACTCGAAGTGACCGGCAAAGACAGCCTGCAGGAAGCACCCCAGGAAGAGGAAGATTGGGGCGAATAATTGCCTGTAGCCTGCATGACTCAGATTTTTACTTTTTCCATCCCGCCACGCCTGGTCGACAGCGGGATGGAATTTTTTTGCTTGAACAAAAGATTATCATTCGATAGAAACCTAGGCTTTTTATTCGGACGATTCCCAAACGGAGAATATCATGAAGGTGGGGTTTTTACACTCGATTATCAGGAAAGAAGAAAAGTTACTCTTGGCTGAACTCAGGGACCGCAAAAACGTTGAGGTCGTCAAAATTGACGATCGGCAGCATTTCTTCGACCTTCATCAAAACAACTTTGAGATTGATGTGCTTATCGAACGCAGTGTCAATCATTCCCGGGCTCTGCATACCCTTAAAATTTTCCAGGATCACGGTGTTCCGACCGTGAATACCCCCGAAGTCGCAGAGGTTTGCGGAAGTAAGTTTCTCACTACCCAGGCTCTGATTAAATCTGGCATCCCCACTCCCCGCTGTTTTCTGGCTTACACCCCCGAGTCGGCCCTTGAAGCCATGGACCAACTCGGGTACCCCTGCGTGATCAAGCCAACCACCGGGTCCTGGGGTCGGCTCATATCCAAAGTCAATGACCGGGATGCGGCCGAAGCCATTCTGGAGCACAAACAAATTTTGGGGAGTTATCACCATTCCATATTTTACATTCAGCAATATGTAGAGAAAAAGGGCAGGGATATTCGCAGTTTTGTGGTTGGCGACAGATGTATTGCGGCCATTTATCGCCATGCTGATCATTGGATTACAAATACGGCCCGGGGCGGCACTACTACAAATTGCCCCATCACAGACGAACTTCACGACATCTCGGTGCGGGCCGCCAAAGCCTGCGGGGGCGGCGTCGTCGCCGCCGATGTCTTTGAAACCGACCAGGGGTATTCCATCAATGAGGTAAATTACACCATGGAGTTCAGAAACAGCATCGATGTCACCGGAGTCAACATTCCAAGCAAAATCATAGATTACGTACTGGAGGTAGGACGCAAATGAAAGTAAGTATCGTCGGGGCTTCCGGATATGGCGGTGGAGAACTGCTGCGTATATTGCTGCGGCATCCACAGGTTGAAATCCATCAATGCACCTCGGAAAGATTTGCCGGCAAACCGGTGACCCGTCTTCATCCCAATTTGAGAAAGCAAACCACCCTGAAATTTTGTAGCCTGGCGGATTTAGAAAAGGTGGACTTGCTGTTTACCGCCCTGCCCCACTCCCGCTGCATGCAGCGATTTGAAGAATTCAGCTCGCTGACCGATCGTCTGATCGATCTGTCGGCGGATTTCAGACTTAAAGATGCCGCTGTCTATCGCCGCTGGTACGGCCATGACCATACCCTGCCCCAACGGCTCGAACAATTCGTTTACGGAAATGTTGAACTGCACCGCGATGAGATGAAACAGGCGAACTATGTCAGCGGGGCCGGATGCAATGCCACAGCCACCATTTTGCCGTTGTGGCCGCTGTTCAAGCAGGGAATTGTGGACACCACAAGGCCGGTCATCGCGGAGGCAAAATGTGGCTCCTCCGAAGGCGGCAACAGTGCCAGCGATGCTTCCCATCATCCAGAAAGAAGCGGCTGTGTGCGCTCTTACAAGCCGACCGGCCACCGGCATATCGCCGAGATGGAGCAAGAACTGGGCCATCAGGTCCACTTCTCGGCCACTTCCATCGAGATGGTCCGGGGTATTCTGATGACGGCGCATCTCTTTGTCGCCGAAAAAACGACCGAGAAGGATATCTGGCAAATCTATCGCCGTGTTTATGGTCGGGAGCCATTTATCCGAATCGTAAAAGAAAAACAGGGAATTTACCGTTATCCGGAGCCCAAGATTTTAATGGGCACCAATTTTTGCGACATCGGATTCGAACTTGCCGGAACCAGGCTCGTGGTGATCGCCGCCATAGACAACCTCATGAAAGGTGCAGCCGGTCAGGCCGTTCATGCGATGAACGTTATGTGCGGCTTCGATGAAACCGAGGGCCTGAGTTTTACCGGATTACACCCGGTGTAGGGAAATGAATATTGAAGATTGAAGATTGAAGATTTTGAGGTTCGTCTCCGGCGCATCAAGTTAAAAAAAGATCCAAAAAATGAAATTTTGAAGCGACATCCACAAGTATTCAGTATTCACTTTTCAATAGTCACTTTCGGTCCGTCCGGAATAAATATTTTTATCCAAAATTTTCTATGGAGTAATTGAATAGTAATCGATCAATAGTTCAGTATTTCTTATTTTGCCATATTCATTCATCAAATGTTAACCAATGATGTGGCATTGTTCTATGATAGGTAATTATAAACTTTAAAATGGAAGTTATCCTTAAATATTCATTCTTCAATCTTCAATCTTCAATCTTCAATCATATAAAGTGTGTCGCTTACTAACCATACGGTCAAAAACCGCCTTTTCGATCGAGCCCCATCTGAAAAAATTTGCCGCTCTTGCCAAAAACAGCAAGGAGTATCAAGGTCATGGCTGGGGATGCGCCTATTTGGATGAGATCGGCGATTGGAAGTTTTATAAAAATATTGATCCTGTCTGGCAAGATGATTTTAGCCGGTTCGACAAAACCACCCTCCTTGCGGCCCATGCCCGCAGCGCCTTCGAGGATCGGGACATTGTTATCGAAAACAACATGCCTTTTTTCGACGGTCGCACTGTATTTATTTTCAACGGCGAATTGCGGGGGGTGAAGATTCGGGAAAAAGGCCGGATCGGAGCAGAAAAAATTTTTAATTACATCCGGCGTTTTGATCGCGGCGATACCCGTAGCGCTTTGATCAAAGCAGTGGATATCATCAAAAAACGGACTCGCCACATCAGGGGTATGAATATCATCATGGTCAATCAAGGGGGGATCTTCGCCTCAAGCTATTTCACTGAGGATGATGCCTATTTCACTATGAAGTTTCGAGATGGCCAGCAGTTGATCGTTTGTTCGGAAGCCTACCCCGGCGAGGATAACTGGCAGCCGATTGCCAATAATTCAGTGAGGGCCTGGTAAATGATCATCGTAAAAATCGGTGGAGGAAAAAAGATTAATATAGACGGAATTGTTGCGGACCTGGCCGGTATCGAGGAACCGTTTGTCATCGTACACGGCGCCAATGCATTGCGAGATCGACTGGCCGAGGAATTAGGCCAGCCCAAGCAGGTGCTTACTTCTGTCAAAGGCTATACCAGCGTTTATTCAGACAAGAAACTAATCGATGTCATGATGATGTCATACGCGGGGTTAAGGAACAAACGCATCGTCGAACTTTGCCATCGACACGGCATCAATGCGGTCGGCCTCAGCGGTCTTGACGGTAAAATGGTTCAGGGCAAGCGCAACAAGGGGATTCGCGTCTATCAGGGGAAAAAATTGAAGATTGTCAGGGATTTTTCCGGCAAACCCCGATCGGTCAATGCACCCTTATTGAATCTGCTGTTGGACAATGGATATATTCCGGTATTGACGGTCCCGATCATCGATGAGCAAAATGCCGCTATCAACACTGAAAATGATGACGTTGTCAGGGTATTGCACAAGGCTCTGAAGGCCGATACGGTGATCAATCTGATCGAGGCACCGGGGTTTCTGGCCAGCAAAGATGATGATCGTACGCTGATAGAAAAAATCCCGTCCCGGGATCTGCAAGCCCGGGAACAGCAGGTCGAAGGCCGCATGAAGCGCAAGATGCTAGCACTAAAAAAACTCTTCGAGCAAGGCGCCACCCGGATCATCATCAGCGACGGACGTTCGGAGCATCCGGTAACCGACGCCCTGTTGGGGAAAGGAACAGTGATCGAATGAACACCAAAGAACTGGAACAGACATATGAGCTTGCCGTATACCCGCGTCGCGATATTGTCCTTGTCGGCGGTAAAGGGGCCCGGCTGTATGATGATAAAGGCCGGGAATATATCGACTGCGCTTCCAATGTCGGCGTTTCTAACATCGGCCATGGCCACGAAGGCGTGGCGAAGGCCATCTATGAGCAATACCTGGCCCTGGGAAACTGCTATAGCATGTTTTACAATCCTATCCGGGCCA
>JASFSK010000517.1:0-4237 GCA_050114455.1 Desulfobacterales bacterium
TGAAGGCCGCAAGGATGCTGATGGCTATTATATCCCCTATTATGGGGTTGCGGCGGCTGATTTTGACAGCGACGGTACGGTGGATATCGCTGCAGCATATTATGACTATCTGGATATGTATAAGGGCAATGGTGACGGCACGTTTGAGTGGTCGGCCCGTTATGAGTATGAGCTGAACTTGTCGCCTCTCGACAACTACGATTTTAACGGCGACGGAAATCAAGATCTTGTGGCTGCGAACTATGGTCGGACTGGTTCAGAGGTTGCCGTTTTTACGGGCAATGGTGACGGCTCCTTCGCCGACCCGGTGATACATGGAGGGGGCACCAGCGGGGAGCGTAACGCAATTGCCGCACCACCTCTACCACCACCTGAGAGAAACAAAGAACCGGTTGCCGTTCTCGACCCCATGGAGCTGGAGGTCACCGTTGGAGATGAAATTGTATTTGATGGTTCGGGTTCCTATGACGAAGACGGCCGGATTGTCGGCTATGCCTGGGATTTTGGCGACGGAACCGTTATTGCCGCCGATACCGGTTTATTGAGTCTTTCAAAGGCTGGCGTTGATACCGATGAGGTAGCACCGTCACATACCTATTATGATGTTGGCAAGTTTACCGTCACTTTATCGGTCACGGATGACAGCGGTTCAACGGCCAGTGTCCAGGCAGAGGTTAACGCACTGCCGGTAGCGGCAACCATTCAATTTAGACCTGACACACTTTATTTGAACAGCAAGGACAGGTGGTTTTGGGCAACCATCCGGCTGCCCTGCGCTTATGATGCGAGAAAGATCGATGATCCCAGCGTTTGTATCGTAATGGAGGACGGTTCCCGGATATGTGCTTCTTCCGATTATGCACACGGATTTCTTGCTAAATTAAAAAAGAGATTTTACCGGAGAAAGAACGCTTTGACAGTAAGATTTGACCAACGGGATCTCCTACGGAAACTCAAAATTTCTTCAGGTAGCACCATATTAATGGTACAGGGAGATATGCTCTACAATGGTGCCTGGATTCAATTCCAAGGTTCGGAGATGATCAAAGCTCTGGAAAGGAAGAAGAGACGGTCATTTTTCAGCAGATATTGGAGACAAAATATAAAACGCATGCACAAATTCTGCGGTTTCAAATACCGGCGATAATTTTTCTACTTGAGGATAACCGAAAATGATATGGTCTAAAATTATGTCATGACGGCGCAAAAGAATTTAAAGTGACTAAGGGCGGGGCCAATTCGGCCCCGCTTTTTTTTATCTTCGTTGACCCTACCCTCAAATCAGGTAGACCGCATTTGGAAACATATGATCCAGGGGATAAAAGCATTTTATTCCTGACGATATCAATTCTACTGTCTATAGTGTGATCCCAGATGGATGATGGTTTTCGATAGAGTTGAAACACGATAGGAATCGAGTCTCCATCATCCATCTGGGATTACGGAGTTAATCGGGCGGAATCGATAGTGATATCGTCATCCAGAAAATGCTTTCATCCCCCTGTGAATTGCAAATGCGTTGACCCTGGCCCTCAAATGCCCGGTTTTTGCAACCCCAGGATAAATGTGGTACTTTGAGTCTACAAATTTAGATTCGGAGGGTTGTAATCAATGGGCGCTAAGCTAAACCATGAAAAACTGCTAAAAAAAATCGATTCACTGCAAAAAACAATTACTAGACATCGGAGAAGAGAAGCAGTTTTATGGCAGAATCGGGAACGATTGACCCAAATTATCGAAAGTATTCCTATTCCAACCTTTGTGATTGATAACGACCATGTCGTTACCCACTACAATTCGGCGATGGAAAACCTGACCGGGATTACCGTCGATGAAATGGTCGGCACCCGTGAACCTTGGAAGGCGTTTTATGCCGCCGCCAGGCCCACCATGGCCGACCTTATCGTGAATGGCGCTTCTGAAGAACAAATTATTGAACTATACCAGGGTAAATTCAACAGATCCCTGGTCAAGGATGGGGCCTACGAAGCAGAGGATTTTTTTTCGGATATTGGAGAAAAAGGCAAATGGCTTTTTTTTACAGCTGCCCCCCTGACGGATTCAGATGGGAATATATTTGGTGCCGTGGAGACGCTTCAGGATGTTACCGAGCGCAACATTGCTGAGGCAGGGCGTTTGAAATCTGAGGGACGTTTTCGTACCCTGCTTGATATCGCCCCTTACTCCATCCTTGTATTTAATGTGGAAGGCCTCGTCACTTACCTTAATCCTGCTTTTGCTGAAACCTTCGGCTGGACATTGAATGAATTGCGGGGTCGGCGGATTCAATATGTACCGGCGGATCTTAAAACCGAAACAGCCAAACAAATCAAGCAACTCTTAGAGGAAAAAGTCATTCGACGCTACGAAACGAAACGGCTAACAAAAGATGGTCGAATTCTGGATGTGGTCTGGAGGGCATCGGTTATCTCGGATGCCAATGGCAGATCGGCGGGTGTCCTGGTGATTCTCAGGGACATTACCCGCGTGAAACGCATCGCCAGAAATAATGAGGCAATGCTGCGAATCAGTATGGAATTGCCTGAATATCTCGAGCTGTATGAAGTGCTGGACTATGTCAGTCGAGTGATTAAGGAATTGATGGTTACCGAGGGCGGCTTGGTCATTCTACTCGATGAACAGCGCCAGGAACTCTTTTTAAGGGGTGCTGCCTTTGATGACACAGCGACCCAACTGCGGGCAAAGGAGGTACGATTTTCCGTTGATGAGCTGATTGCCGGTAAAGTGATACGGACAGGAAAACCGGTCCTTATGAACGATATTGCCGGCGACGACGAAATCCACAAAGAGAGAGATCGGAAGCTTGGCTATCGAACCCGAAATCTGTTGCTGGTACCTCTAAAAAGCCAGGATCACATTATCGGCACCCTCTGCGCTGTCAATAAAAAGGAAGGTGGTTTTGACCAATCTGATGTCGAGTTGCTGAGCATGTTGGCGGGAACAGTCGTTCTTTCGATTGAGAATGCCAGGTTTTCGGCGGAACTCAAAAAAGCCTACATGGAGGTTTCGAGCTTAAACCGGGCCAAAGACAAAGTAATAAACCACCTGTCTCATGAATTGAAAACCCCCATAGCGGTTTTACGTACCTCTCTAGTGATACTGGAAAAAAGGTTGAAAGATCTGCCACAAGAAAGCTGGCAGCCGACCATCGCAAGAGCCAGCAAGAACCTGGATCGGCTGCTCGAGATGCAGTATCAAATTGAGGACATCATGCAGGACCAAAACTACAAACCGTCCATAAGTCCGGCTCAGCTTTTAGACCAATCCGCCGATGAGTTGGAAACTTTGATTGCTGAGCAGATCGGTGAAAATCAAGTTGTTGAGCGTATCCGAAAACGACTTGATGCCCGTTACGGTATGGTCGCCGACCGTGATTTAAGTGACGAGATTATTCATCTCGACAAGTTTGTCCGCCAGAGATTGGAAGCTCTCAAACCTTTGTTTGACCATCGGCAGGTTAAGATATCCGTGCAACTTGCTGACAATGCGACCATATTGATGCCGCCGGACCCTCTGCGCAAAGTATTCGACGGCTTGATAAGAAATGCTGTTGAGAATACGCCGGATGAAGGCAAGATAGAGGTTGTTATGAAGCAACAAGACGGGGGGGCGCTGCTGGAGGTGCGCGACTTCGGAGTCGGGATATCCAAAGAAAACCAAGCTCGAATTTTTGAGGGATTTTTTACAACCCAGGAAACGATGGCGTATTCGAGTAAAAGACCATTTGACTTCAATGCCGGAGGTAAAGGGGCCGACTTGCTGCGCATGAGGATTTTTTCCGAGCGACATAACTTTAAAATCGCGCTGAAATCATCTCGCTGCCCTTTCTTATCGAAACCTAGTGACAGCTGCCCCGGGTCGATCAGCCTGTGTCCCCGGTGTAAAGAAGGTGCGGGGTGTCATCAAGCGGCGGCTACCATCTTTTCAGTTTTTTTCCCGCCGGCCAGATAGGAATAAAAAAGTCAAGGATGATGGACGATTGACGAAGGACGAATGAAGGTATTCTATCGATTTTACAAAAAATGTAGCAAACTCTCTCCACCTCAGTGTATACGTAGGCAGGGAGCGATGCCAATATCTTTCATCCGATATTCGATTTTCTGCTGTTCGTTGATGCACCATCCCGTTTATGGAAACGGGATGGCGATACAATAAGATACTATTGCTGCGGAAACCAGACTTCTTCAACCTTGTATTTGCCGTCGTGCACACTTAT
>JASFSK010000518.1:0-4234 GCA_050114455.1 Desulfobacterales bacterium
CGCGGTTCGCCCATGAAACAAAACCGTGTGTCATGGGTGCCGCCTTCGGCATTGTTCCAATGGGGAACCACTACCAGATCAAAACCGAATTGGCCGAGAATATCCATGCCGTCTATCCAGTGCAACTCCTGGCCCACTTTGTAGATTTCATATACCGGCAGCGTCCAACGTCCAACCGTCAGGGCGGCGGCACTGGCGGCCACCAGGCATCCACCGGTCTGAATTGATTGCACTAAAATATCCGGAATCGGTGATTTTTTCAAATGGCGTACGGCGTACGTCGGGCTGCCAGGTCCGATGAGAATATAGTTGGATTGCCGCAATCTATGAAACGTCTTGCGGGCATCGAAATCAGTGATTGTCTCGTGCGATTTAAATGAAGACACCGACATTGGTTGGCGAACATGAACCCGAAAATATTCGACCGCTTTGTTCGATATTTGATCCACGTTAAGCTGGAAACCGGCTGGTGTGTCCAGAAAAGTTGCCTGGGCAGATCCCGGCAACTGGTCCAAAAGGCCTTTGTGAACCTCCACCATTGTGGCAGTCAGCTCACCAGAACCCATGAGAACAATTTTTCCCTTCTTGGGAAACATTTGAAATTCCGTTGTCTTAAATTGCAGAAATGGGCTGATTATATGGGGCTTGTCGAGATCGGAGTGTACATGTTTCCTAAATCACCTATTAAAACACGAACACTTCTGTACCCCCTTTCATAAAACCACCGTTAATTTAATACATAATTCGATAATTGCAAACCGAGGTTGGGTTTGTGCCATGTTATCCGATTGCATTTTTTAGAGCAAACTCTTGTTGCTTCCCAAATCTGTCTATCCGGCTTTTATGATACAAAATGATACTGCCTTTGCCGTAAACCCGCCAGGTATTTTGCGAAGCATCATTTAGCACGCCGGTTTCCTCTTCAATGCCAAGTAAAGTAATGTTCGGCAGTCTCTTTTGAAGATGGGCAGCCCAGTTTTTACCAAACGTATTGTGATGCGGCAAAATGCAGGTACCCTTGACAAGGTTCAGACCTTTGGCGACCTGAGACGTGACCGGATCGTAGTAGTACTCACAAAGCACCATCGCACCGGCGCTGCTGCCGGCAATCACGGCTCCCGACGCATAGGCGGACAAAATTGCTTGCCAGCTGCGGCTGCCGTTTAAAACATGGGCCAGATATTGGGGGAATCCCCCCAATAGAAAAATGAGTTTTGAATTTGCCAGGGATTCGACGATGTCCGGGTCATCGGCGGATGCGTTGTCAATCAGGGGCAGGGCCGAAACATTGGCAGCTCCCAGCCGGCGAAACCAGTCGACGCCATTTAGTCCGGCCTGATGATAGTTGTTATCCGGCGCCGCGGCCGCAGGGATAATGTTTATAGAGATATTGGGTCCACCGGCCAGCGTTATTGCCTGTCTATCAGGCTCGGCCATTTGACCGCCGAATTCGGCGCCGCCCTCCAACAATATAAATCCCATACCCATGCCACATTACCTTACAAACAAAAGGGATTGGTCTATCCTATTTCATTTACATCACCAGTAAGCGATTGAGATCGCGCTCCAGTTGCTTGGCATCGATAAATATAATCCCAAATAAGCCCAACGATTGGGCAGCCTCCACATGACCGCTGGTATCGTCGATGAATACCGATTCCTGAGGTAGAACATCCAATCGGTTGATCGTTGAACGATATGCCGCTGGATCCGGTTTAACCCTGCCTTCGTCACCTGAGCAGTAGACCACATCAAAGAGATCCAGGATTCCCCAGTCCGATAACCAGTCGGCTAAACCCGGCGGATTGTTGGAGAGGACCGCCAACTTATAGCGGTTGTGCAATTGGCGGATCAAACGCAGTACATCCCTGTCAATCGATTCATCCGCATGGTAGCGCCGGCGAAATGCGTCAATTTCAACGCGCGAGTGAAGTCCCAGCTCGGGTCCAATCCTTTGCCAGAAATCCGTTGCCGATATCCGACCGATCATCGCATCCTGCCAGGCCCGGCTTTCAAACATAATGCGATTGATTGAATCGGGCTCCAGATTTAAAGTGTCTTCATAAGCTCGAAAAAGCGCGTCCGGTTTTTGAGCCGAAATGACTCTACCAAAATCAAAAATAACTGCTTTAATCGAGGGGGATGCTGCCAATAATCTTCTATCCTCAGACACCTTTTTTGACATGGCAGCACTCTCGCTTTATTTGAATTGGTCAATTGGCCCACTATCTGATTACAAGATGAAAATCGGGTTGTAGTTGTATTCGTTGTTGTCCTAAATTTAGGTCCAGTCAGCCCGCTCAAATATGGAGATAAATTGAGATCCTGTCAAACAGAATTTATCGATATGACCAAGCGTTTGACATCTGTAAAAAATGAATGATAATTATCTAAGCCAATTTTGTACGGACAAGTGCCAATCGTTCCTGGGAAAAAACCAGTTGACAATTAATCAAAAGGAATCAAACGCCATTTATATCTTAAAAATTGAGGAGAATAAAAATGGTAAATATGGTGAACGACGATCGTATCCGGATTGAAAAGCTTGAATTGGGACCCTTCGGCACCAATGCCTATTTTCTAATTTGTCCGCATACGGACGCCAGCATCCTGGTGGATGCACCGGGCGATGCAGACAGAATTGTGGCACAGCTTGAGGGAACCGACCCCAAATACATCCTTATGACCCATAATCACATGGACCACACCGGTGCCCTTGTCGAAGTAAAATCTGCTTTGAATGTGCCCATTGCGGCACATCGAGACGATGCCGGCGGTTTGCCCCTATCACCGGATCTGCTGCTCACCGAGGGTGAGTTAATCACCTGTGGCAATATTCAATTGGAAGTGTTGCATACCCCGGGCCACACGCCGGGCAGCCTATGTTTTCGAACCCAAAAATACCTGATAGCGGGTGACACGCTTTTCCCGGGTGGTCCGGGTAAAACCGGCTCTCCCGATGATTTTAAGCGAATCATGGAATCTCTTTCCAGAAAAATTTTCGTTCTACCCGGCGATACACGCTTTTATCCCGGTCATGGAGATTCTGCAATTTTGAAACAAGAAAAGCCGTCCTTCGAGGCCTTTTCCGCGAAGCCCCACGATCCCAATCTTTGCGGGGATGTGCTTTGGTTGTCCTCATAGCGATGCCGACTGCGTGACAGATCTATGTGCCGTTGAAATATGAAAAAAAAATTAATAGAAGTTAGAAATTATCGTTCCGGGGATTTCGAGGATTATTTTAAATTGCATTTGGAAATAAACAACCACGATCAAGCCGTAGGTTTTATTTCCAAACAGAATCTAGCAGAAACTCTGGGACATCCAAGTTTTCATCCCGATAAGAATCTGTTTGTAGCAGAATCGGGTGGCAGTATGATCGGGTATGCGAGTGTTTTCTTAGAGCCGGGTATTCAACGTGCCATACTGGAATGCATGATTCATCCACTACACCGAAGAAATGGCGTTGCAACCGAGCTGCTGCGGGAGATAAGCCATCATGCCAGGGAGGCGGGCTCCGTGAGAATGCAAGCCTGCATTACCCAAAACAACCTGCCGGCCAAGAGACTCGCTTCACGCCTGGGCTTTCAGTTTATACGTTATTTCCAAGAGTTGCAATTGGACCTCGACGCTGCTCAATTGCCGGATCCTGAGCCGGGTGAATATAGTATCCGAAGTTTAAGGGCTAATGAAGTTGAAATATTAACACAACTCCAAAATCGTGCTTTCGCCGATTCCTGGGGGTTTAACCCCAATACCGCTGATGAGATTGCCTATCGCATCAATTTAAGCAGTTGTTCTCCAAAAAATATTTTGATGGCCTATCTGAAAAACAGGCCAATCGGCTACTGCTGGACTCGAATATTGGTTGAAGAGAACCCGACGGCAGACCGCATGAAGGGCGAAATTCATATGTTGGGCGTAGATCCTGGATTTCGAAACAAAGGAATTGGTCGCCTCGTGCTGCTGGCCGGATTGGCTGAACTTTATCGCAGAGGTGTCACCATCGTCGGGCTCACCGCCGATGGTGCGGATGCAGTGGCGCTGGGTCTTTACAAATCTGTGGGGTTTCAAGTATGCTCTCGTATCGAGTGGTTTGAAAAAAAACTTGCCTGACTCGTCAGGTAAATTTTTAGTTTTTAAGATGATTTTTTTAGAGTGTTGGATAGAAAATTTTAGCGAGTCGCAAAAGAAACACCACAGAGGACTGGCTGACCCACGCAATGCAGACTGT
>JASFSK010000519.1:0-4228 GCA_050114455.1 Desulfobacterales bacterium
ATCTCCTTATGGGTGCTTACATCCGCAATGATAAAAAGGAAATCGACGATGATTTTGACCGGGTCTTCAGCTACTTTCCCATATTGAAAGAGCGGGTGAGTCAGTGGGCGGGTACCCTTTCGGGTGGCGAACAACAGATGCTGGCCATTGGCCGGGCCATGATGAGCCGCCCCAAGCTGCTGTTCTTAGACGAACCCTCCCTCGGATTATCTCCCTTGTTGGTCAAGGAAATTTTCGAGATCATCAAGACCATCAACGCCGAAGGCGTCACTATTTTGCTTGTGGAGCAAAATGCCAGGATGGCCCTGGGCGTCTCCCAGACGGGTTTGATTTTGGAGAATGGGCGATTTGTCATGAAAGGCAAAGCCAGTGATTTAATGGAAGACAAGGATGTCAAAGAGTTCTACATGGGTGTTAAATCGGAAGCATCTGCCAAGGGATATCAACGTTGGAAGCGTAAGAAAGCGTGGCGATAGATCACCCCGAAATTTACAATTTGATAGGTTAGTAAATGTCTGAAATTAACGACGGTACCGTACCAGCCAAGTTCAAGGCAGCCGTTGCCCGCTGGGGCGACCGGGTTGCCATGCGCCAAAAGGAGTTCGGCCTCTGGCACGATATCACCTGGAACGACTACGACAGGAAGGTCTGCCATGTGGCTTACGGGCTGATGTCACTGGGGCTTCAAAAAGGCGACTGCGCAGCGATTATCGGTGATAACTGCCCGGAGTGGGTTTACGCCGATCTGGGAATTCAGTGCTGCGGTGCTGCCACGGTCGGCGTTTATTCAACCAATGCCTGGCAGCAAGTCGAATATGTGGTAACCAACTCGGATTCACGGTTTTTTTTCGTGGAAAACGAAGAGCAGTTAGACAAGTGGCTCCATTTCCGAGACAAGTCACCGAAACTGGAAAAGGTCATTGTCTGGGACACCGAGGGGCTGCGCCGATTCAAAGATCCTCTGGTTATGTCGTTTGACGAGCTGCTCGAATTGGGAGCCGAGGCAGTGCAGGAAAATCCTGCCATGCTCGACCAAAGGATCCGGGAGATTGAACCCGAGGATTTGTCCGTGCTGATTTATACGTCGGGAACCACCGGACCCCCCAAGGGAGCTATGCTTAGCCACAGAAATTGTGTTTGGATGGGGACAGCCATTACTTCCAACAACCCCATGTATGACAACGACGAGATCATGTCATTTCTTCCGCTCTGTCACATTTTCGAGCAACTCTTTACCATTCTGGCCCATTTTGATGTCGGTCATGTCGTCAATTTTATCGAGAGCCTTGATACCATTACGGATAATATGATGGAAATATCCCCAACCGTAGGACATGCTGTGCCGCGGATCTGGGAAAAATACTATTCCGCTATCAGGATTCGCATGGCGGATGCAACTTGGTTCAAAAGACTGGTTTTCGGGTGGGCCATGAATCTTGGGAAAAAACGGGCCGGTCTGATGATGGAGTTCAAACCAATACCAGCCACGCTCGAGTTGCGGTATAAACTTGCTCACTTAATTGTATTTCGCAAACTAAAAGAGCGTTTGGGATTCGATCGCATCCGCGTGGCCTACTCTGGAGCTGCACCCATTGCCCCTGAAATATTGCAATTTTTTCACTCCATCGGCGTAAATTTAGTGGAAGGATACGGTCAGACCGAGGGTACGGGAGTTACCACCACTTCCAAAATAGGTGAAGTAAAATTTGGGACCGTGGGTGTCCCCTTGAAGGGGGTGAAGGTTAGAATCGCTGATGATGGTGAGATCCTGGTCAAGTCACCAGGGGTTTTTAAAGGATATTTTAAAAACCCTGAAGCAACCGCAGAGACCATTGTGGACGGTTGGCTCCATTCGGGTGACGTAGGAACCATCGACAGTGAAGGATACCTGACCATCACCGACCGCAAAAAAGATATCATCGTGACAGCCGGCGGTAAAAATATCACACCGCAGTACATCGAAAATAAGCTTAAAGCCAGCCTCTATATCAATGATGCCGTTGTGATTGGCGATAAACGCAAGTTTCTAACTTGCCTGATAATGATTGATGAGGATAATGTGGTGAAATACGCTCAAGATAACAAAATTCAGTTTTCAACATATAAAGATCTTACACAAAACGTTGAAATAAACCAGTTGATCGAAAGAGAGATCAATGAGGTAAACGAGACCCTTGCGCGGGTCGAGCAAGTGAAAAAATTCACCATCCTGCCCAAAAAGCTTTACGAGGAAGACGGTGAAGTGACGCCGACCATGAAAGTAAAACGCAAATTCATCAACGAAGCATTTGCCGACCTGATCGAAGCCATGTACTGATGCTGCCGTGGCATCATTCTCCTAATACTACATTTTTGCCAAGTCGACTATCATATTCGACAGTAGAAACCAATTGTCGAAGAAACAATGACAACACTTAATAAGGCGAGGTTTACTTATGTTAGGTCTTATGCAAGATCGCCCGTTGATGATATCATCTTTGATTGAGTTCGCAGCGTTGAATCATGGCGATGAGGAAATTGTCTCGCGAACTGTCGAAGGTCCCATCCACCGTTATACCTACCGGGACTGCCATTCAAGATCCAAGCAACTGGCCAAGGCCCTTGAAAAATTGGGAGTCAAAACACACGATCGCATCGGAACTCTGGCCTGGAACGGATACCGACATGTGGAAATTTACTATGGGGTTTCCGGCATGGGCGCTGTCTGCCACACCATCAACCCGCGACTGTTTCCCGAGCAGATTGTTTATATCGTCAATCATGCTGAAGACAGGTACATTTTTATGGACCTGACCTTTGTACCGCTGATCGAAAAATTAGCGGACAAATTTCCCAAGGTAGAGGGATTCGTTATTATGACCGATGAAGATCACATGCCGGAAACCACGCTGCCCAATGTGATCTGCTATGAAACCCTGATGGCATCTGCTGATGATGATTACCGATGGCCGCTGTTTGACGAAAAAAGCGCTTCCTCGTTGTGCTACACTTCCGGCACCACGGGCAACCCGAAGGGGGTTCTTTTCAGCCACCGGTCGACGGTGCTGCACAGCTATGCCATTTGCATCCCCGACGGCTTGGGTTTGTGTAATTTGGAAACTATTTTGCCGGTGGTTCCGATGTTCCATGTTAATGCCTGGGGCATTCCCTACGCCTCGGCCATGAGCGGTGCCAAAATGGTCATGCCAGGAGCACGGATGGATGGTGAGGCGCTGTATGAATTAATGGAAAGCGAGCAGGTTACCGTATCGGCGGGGGTGCCCACGATTTGGATGATGCTCCTGGCCTATATGAAGGAGAACAACAAAACATTTTCCAGCATGAAGCGTACGGTCATTGGGGGAGCGGCGGCACCCAAGGCGATGATTGAAACCTTTGAGAAAGAATACAATGTCAACGTCGTTCATGCCTGGGGGATGACCGAGATGAGCCCGCTCGGGACCGCCTGCAACCTGAAAAAGAAGCACAGCGACATGGCTCTTGACGACAAAATTGAGTTGTCGCTCAAACAGGGTCGGGCCGTTTATGGTGTTGATATGAAAATAGTTGACGGCAGCGGACAGCAACTGCCATGGGACGGCAAGGCATTCGGTAATCTTATGGTACGCGGCCCTTGGATTACCTCAGGGTATTTTAGAGGGGAAGGCGGCGGCATTCTTGACGATGAGGGATTTTTCGACACTGGTGATGTGGCCACCATCGATCCGGACGGCTATATGCAGATCACCGATCGCTCCAAGGATGTGATTAAATCCGGCGGCGAATGGATTTCTTCCATCGACGTCGAAAATGAGGCTGTTGGCTGCCCGGGGGTTGCCGAGACCGCCGTTATCGCCGTGTCCCACCCGAAGTGGGATGAACGTCCATTACTGGTGGCAGTCAAAGAACAGGGCTCCGACGTTACCAAGGAGGATGTTATCAATCATCTGAAGGGGTCCCTGGCAAAATGGCAGCTGCCCGACGATGTTATTTTTGTCAATGAATTGCCCCATACGGCAACCGGCAAGATCTTGAAGACGAAGTTGCGTTCCGAATACAAGGATTATAAGCTGCCGACGGTTTCTGATTAGAATGACTGTGATATTTAAAGTATTTGAAAGCGGTGTTTACACTTTGATGCCTGTGCAATCCCTGTAGGTTGGGTTGAGCCGGATACGGGTTCTCTATATGTTGGGTTCGCTAATCTTGATTTATCTCCAAGATTTATAATAAGCTACAAAATTAGCTA
>JASFSK010000520.1:0-4213 GCA_050114455.1 Desulfobacterales bacterium
AAAAGTAAAAATAGTTGCCCAACGGTGGTTCCAGTCGTATAGGCGGCATTACCGACAATTGATCCGGTGGTTCTGACGCCGTCATCGTATTTGGTATCAAGTTCCAGGCAAACATCGGCGGGAAGGTTGTCGAATCTGAGATAATGCTGAGCGGTTCCTGCACCTGGCGGATTTACCCAAAGGAGCGTAACATTGTCGCCAAACGCATGTCGCGGCAGGTCGCTGGTGCCGTTGTAGACGCCACTGATCAAACCGGCTAATTGCAAGTCTTGAAATACTCCAAACTGCTCGTTACCGGTGATTTGCCCGCTGCCGTTGCCTTCGGTATCCGTCCCCGGTGGAATTGCGGCAATATTCTCATCTCCAGGATACATGCCATATTTATCATAAAAAGACATCACGGCGGCCCTAACTTCATCTGCCTGTTTGGCTACCCGCTTGACTTTGGCATTTTGGATCATGGCCTGTCCCTTGAGAACCCCGCCGATCAATAACCCGATAATAACCATGACGATGGCAATTTCCACCAAGGTAAATCCGGCATTGGAATTTTTGACTTTTTTCAAATGCATCATTTTTTCACTTCCTGTTCGTGGTTTGAATATTTGTTCTAAAGCACAGAAAATTAAGAGCAAAATTTATACCAATTTGGGTCATTTTCTGTATATAAATTATAGCTAATCTAACTAGGTAGAATTTAATAGAAATGATATATTCAAAAGAGAAAGTCTTGGAGATTTGTCAAAAAGGTGGCAAAGATTTCAAAAAATTGACGCGGTAGTAACAATTAATTGTCTCCGTACCATGCGATATTCAAATCTTATATCTTCAGTGGACGGTTTTTATGTAGGGGGTCAGGAAAATTACGAGCTCGCTGTTTTCATAAGATTCTTCGAAACGGCCAAATAAGTACTTCAGTACCGGCAGCTTTCCCAACACAGGCAGTCCCTCATGCTCGAGTCGTTTTATTTGACTGATCAGCCCGGCCAGGACGACTGATTGCCTTTCTCTAACCCTTACGGTTGTAGCAAGCTCCTGAAGATCGATAATTGGGTTTGAAATTGTCTGGGTTCCGCCTCTGGATGTTGGTAGTTCTACATCCACTTCTTCTTTGATGCGTGTTATAGTGGGGACAATTAGCAATGAGATGATACCATCTTTTGATATTTGGGGTGTCAGACCCAGCTGCAATCCGAGAATCGCTCGCTTGATGGTACTTCGAAAAGTCACTGTATTGGTTTCAAAATTCTCATCCACTCCTTCGATATCTCCAAACGGGAATTGAAATCCGACCGTAAATACAGCGGACTGACCGTTCATAACCGACAGGTGAGGATTCGACAATACGGACACTTCGCCCTGGGTTCGCAAAAAATCAACCACCCCAGTGAAACTAGAGCTGTCCGCTAAAGCATAAGTGCTGCCGCCATTGGCAAATAATTCGAAATTATCGGGTAAAAACTTAGCGCCGGATTCAAAAAGGACTTGCATGTCCGTCCAGTCGATGCCGTATTTGTGGTCATCGTCGAGTTTCACCTCCATAATCCTTGCTTCAATAAAGACCTGTCGGTGAAGCGATTCCGTCAAAGAATCCAGAAAGTTTACCATCGTATTGATACGCAGTGGTGTGTCCGCCATGTATATGATTCCGGCATTGCGGTTGAGACGCAAAATCCCCTCCGGCGATTTGAGTGCCGTCAAGGCTTCTTCTACGTTGGCCCAGACATCGTTTGTCTCGGCCGTTCGTTTGGCTTTGACCTGAAACTTGCCGACAACTCCCGAATTTTCAACGCTGGAAGACAACATATCACCACCCGTATTGATATCGGTCTCGCCACTCACATCCAGATAATCGAGATTATAAATTCTCTCTTCGAATTTCTTGATATACACAAAACCGTCTTCAATCCGCCACGCATAATCGGACCCTTTGGCAATGACCATCTCAAAGGCTTCGCGAAGCGTAGCATTGGTTATCCGCACCGTTACCGGTTTTGTGAGATCTATACCCGACTCAACCGAAAGGTTGTAGTCGGTATCGGTTAAGATCGCATTTATAATCTCTCCCAAAGGCGCATTCTCAAAAATCAAGGAATATAGCCGGGTGTCTTCTGCCAGACCCTTGGTGACAGGTTCCATCTTTTCGACAAACGGCGGTGGCTCCGGCGGTTTAGAAGAAACTTCTTTTTGAATAATTTTTTTCGGGTGAATTTCTTCCAGTTCATCTAAAGACACCGGCTTCAGCTCCTGAGTCATGCAGCTGTAAAATAAAGTGCAAAGGGCGGAAGCTATACTTATGTGAATCAGTTGTTTAATCAAGTTTCCCTTTTTTTCCTCACATCAAACAATACCGTTGCACCAAATAGTCAGAGTTCCCCAACACGCATCGAGATGTATTATCGACAGAATTATATTTTATTGAATCGTTTCGTGTGCAATTCCTTTAACAACCAATTACTACTGCGCGTCATTGCCCCCTGAACGGTTGGGATGAACTCTGGAATAGGCAACATCCGGGGCACCAAGAAACCAAGTCTGACCGTTACGAGCAATAACTACTCCGTCCTTTTTAATTTTTTGTACCGTAAACCCCTCCATCTGGTCATTTTCCCTTAATCGGTGGCCGTCAATAACGGCGACGGCATATGCCCTTCCGTGAATATCTGTATTTCGTAAAATACCCGATAGAGTTGGAAGCTGCATCTCCGCATGTTGAATTTCATTGTTTTCAGCCGGTGATTGATCCGGCTGCACAGGTATTTTTTTTTCAACAACCGGCGGAATTTTCCCAAAAGCCGTATCCAGGTCGATTTCGGTTGTCATTTTTTCGGAGCTTTGGGAAATTATATTTTGCAATTGACGCCATTTTTGACTCGCCAGTCTTACCTCCATTGATCGGCTCACCATCGGCGGACTTAACAGCGACATTAACTTAGAGCCATTGTATCCGGTCAACAATAAAGCCGCCAGGACCCAGCCGCTTAAAACCAGTCGTTGACGACTGCCAGATATTTTCGTTTGGGTAATTTTCAATTTTTTCTACACTACCAATCGATGAAAGCTATAGAGAGCCACTACCGGCTGATTGAATGTAGCGATAGTATAAGGACACTGAGAACTTATTTTGCTTGGTTGTTTCATCTACTTCGATTTTGACGTCCCTCAATTGCGCATGAGGCAGATTCAATTCAATCGTGTCAAGCCATTTGGCAGCATTCTGGAAGGAACTTAGAAAAGATATTTTCACCGGAATAACGCCTTCCTGCTCCAACTGCGACCGGCTGGTAACTGCAATTGAGCTCAAACCAGATTTTATCGCCAGATTTCTAATATTGCTTTCAAACTCAAAGAGACCTAATTTGGAGGATTCCACCTCCTGGCTGAGGGATGCGCTTTTGTTCAGTATTTGGGATATATTGGCGGCATTGTAAGTCCAGAATTGTTCGTCCATCAGATAAATTTCTTTTTTTTCCCTTGCGCTTTCGATGGACTCGATTTTGCTTATATTCCAGAATGTCATAATGGCAACCGCCAGCCAGCAACAACCGACCCAAATCCAGCGTTTTTTTAAATTATCGGTCATTGCAACTCCATTCTAAATTTAAGGAAATAGCTCTGTTTATTCGAGTCCAGCTCAATATCGATATCCGGTATGGCAATCGCCCTGCGCAGGTGAAGATTTTGGTTAAGATTGGCGACCAGATCAGACAATGACGCCTTGATGTGTTCAGGCCCCAAGTCTTTGGATATACCTTTAAATTCGAGTGCAGGTTCTGCTTCCGCCAGCAATATTAATTCCTTCATCCGGATATCGGACGGTAGCGATCCCGCAAGTCTGGCTATGACTTGCCTGGGTGAAAGTCTTCGGGCATCTTCGATTAAAATGTCGAGGGCCTCGTTGTATTGGCGAATTTTCTGCTTCGCATTTCCGGCAGATGTGGGACCCCTATCAACTGCGGATATTACGTTTCGATGAGACCATTCGTGCAAAAGCGTGGCCTCCGCCCCAAGCAGAATGCAAAGAAACAGTGCGATGGCCATACTGGCGGTTTGAACCGGTCGCCACTCCAATTCTTTTTTTAGCTTTTTGTGTGAGACACATAAAAATTGATAGCTTGAAATGGAATCCAAAAGGTCCAAACTATCCACCGGATCAACAGATAGATGGTCAGGGGACGTGCTTCTTGGTTCATTAAACGCTGAAGAAAGGTTG
>JASFSK010000521.1:0-4211 GCA_050114455.1 Desulfobacterales bacterium
AGGTCGGAAGGAAAGAACAGGCTGATCTGTAAAAAAATTGTTGGTGGCGCAGGGTGAAAAATAGTCAGCTAGTTTTCATTCTTGCAAGCGCGGTCGCTAGCTTGAAAAAAAGTCAAATTTGTCACACAAAAATAAAAGAAATGTTTCGTGTTTTTCGTGGTTTTAGTGGCTATATTGATCAACAAATCGTGATATCTTAGGGTGTTTCGCGAGAGATTCAAATGCTATGCCGAATTTGTTTCATCAAATCCTGGCCGAACAAAATTCCTGGCTTCCGGAAAGATGGTTTCCACCCGCTTTCGCAGCCGGTCAAGCTGGTTCAGGATATCAAGAATTTGGTCCTGATGGGAAGGAAAATGAGTATGCATGTGCGTCCAGGCCGCCATTGAGCGCTCGATAGCAATCAAAGCGACTTTGGCAGAACCATCGGAATCCTTGGGATATTCGTCCTCAAACTCCGAATCGTCTCCCAACGTGCCGCGAATGGATCGCATCAGTTTGACATAAATAAAATGCTGGTACCACTGTATAATTTCCAGCACTTCTTCAATTGCAACCGGGCCTTGCGAAGGATGGGTATTGATTGATTCCCCGGTTTTTTCAATATCCTTTCTACCAATAACCTTTAAGCTAGGAATGTACTCCGATTCAAATAGATCGTCGACCAATTCGCTGTATTTCTTAGCCTGTCGGCAGCACTCGTGATTTTCGACAATTCTATCTTTGATGCTTTCTTCCTGGGAGATTTCTTCATAATCAATGGCGTTAATGTCAATGCCCAGCTCTTCAGCGGTTTCTTCCAGCATCTCCCGTGTAACTTTAAAGATGTCGGAAAGGCTTTGCCAAAATTTTTCATTGTTAATATCACTTGCTTCCGAATCGGTTGTATACTCTTCCGACATTGCGAAATTCATGCAGCGTGAGGTGAAAGGGCAGCGTTCACACCATCGATCGCAGTAGTTATATATTCCAGAGATATAATTTTTGTTTTCAGCAAGTTTTTTGAGGTCCTCTTTTTTCATGAAAAATTAATTCCTTAACCCTCATAAACAATTTGACCGTCGACAACGGTCATGACAGTTTTTGCCTTTGGAATGTCCTCCGGTGGAATCGAAGTGATGTCACGATCCAACACGGTCAAATCCGCAACGGCATTGACGGTTATCTCGCCTGCCCGACCCGCTAGCCCGGATACCTTCGCCGGTTGCAATGTATATCCGGCAATGGCTTCAACAACCGATATTTTTTGATGGGGTAACCAACCTTCAGGGAAACTACCGTGAGCGTCTTTGCGGTTCGCAGCAGCGTGGATGCCGGTTAACGGATCCAGACTGACGATCGGCCAATCAGATCCGAATATCAGGGCAGTTCCCATTTCCAAAAGGGTTTTAAAAGGGAAGGAAAGAGCAGCCCTCCCGGTTCCCAGGTTCTCTTCGGCAGGCACCGCGTCGCCGCGGATGTGCAGCGGCTGCATTGAGGCAACTAATCTTGGATGCTGCATTGCCTTTATATCTTCCTGAGACGGATGCTGAAAATGCTCAATTCTCAAGGGAGCGGTTCCCAGGCCGAGTTCAAGACACTCCCGGAATACGGATAGATTAAAACCGATGGCTCTGTCTCCGATTGCATGGAGCAGAACAGAATAGCCGGCGGCGGCGGCCTTTTTGATGTCTGCACGATAGTACTCCAGATCTTTAATGCAGGGACCACCGCTGTTGTGGCTGTTTTTGTAAGGCTGGCGCATCCATGCGGTTTTTGTACCCAGTGTTCCGTCAGTCCAGCCCTTGACGCCGTCGATCGTCATTCTGTCAGGATACTCGTCTTGAGCGGAATCCAACAAGCGATCCATGAAATCGATCGGGATTTTTAGATTAAATTTCAAACCATGCGGCTTGCCGACAAGCAATTGTTTGTAGATCTTTAGATCTTCCCAGTCCTGAATAATGTCGTGAACTGATGTAAGCCCAACAGAATGAGCATATGGCCAGAATTCCGGTGGTATCGAAAGCGATGGTTCCCCGCTCTGTCGCTCCATTCGGTAACAGTAAAAATACTTCACTTGGGATTGTTTTTGCGGTCATTGGCTAAGTTTTTCTGGCTGTGGTACCAGCGAAACCGGTTCCGGCGCCTGAAAGTCCTTTTGGTATCAACAAATTAACATGAAAGAAGCGAGGCAAATCCATGGGCATATCCCAGGCGTCATTGAGAACACTACCGCCGCCCGTCAAATACCGACGATGGTAACCTCGATGCCTCGGTTGCGCGGCCGATTGTCATGGTTGATGGCTACGATCTGCTGCCAGGTGCCCAGCCTCAGTTTTTCAGCACGAACAGGCACGACGATGGACGGGCCCAACAAGGCAGCCTGGACATGACTGTGGCCGTTGCCGTCATGCCAGGCCAATTCGTGGGCATAGGTCTGATCAGGTGGTGCCAGACGGCTGATCGCCTGCTTTAGATCGGCAACCACCCCGGGTTCGTGCTCGATTGTGGTTAAGGAACCGGTTGAACCTACCATGAACACCGACACGGTGCCGTCGATGATATTCGAGCGTGAGACACATCTCGACAGCTCATCGGTGATATCGACGATATCCGGTCCGGTCGATAACTTGATATTGATGGTCTCACAAAACAGCTGAAAGCTAGTCATAAGGATTTCGCCTTTCCCGTTTAAGAGTACACTGTCAACTTATGTATCCCTACTCAATACCATTCGGGGGATAATATTCCGGCCAATATGTTGCCGCAGTTCCGAATAATTGCTCCAAGTGTCAGATGTGGACATGGGTCGACGGCAGACAAAAACTGGGTTCGAACCCGCGGCTAAGGATTCAGGATTGTTTCCAATTTCCTCAGGTCTTTGATGCTGCCCACCGCGATGACCTTTTCGCCGGCCCCGATCGTGGTGCTTGCCGATGGGTTGAAAACCATCTCGCCATCTTTTTTGATAATCGATAGAATAATAAGATTGTGATTTTGGCGGATTCCCGAATCTTTAAGAGAGACATTGACAAGCTTCGAAGTTTCGGCCACCGGAAATTCTTCAATATGAATGTCCGTGCCTTCGTCCGTAAAGGCGAATTCCAGGAAGCGAATAACATTCGGCCGCAGGATCGCATGCGCCATTCTTCTGGCTCCGATATCAAACGGAGATACGACGACATCCGCCCCGGCGGTATCCAGGGGTTTTTTAGACGCGTTTTGACTTGCCCGAGCTACAACGTAAAGATCCGGATTCAATCCTTTGGCCAGCAGAACCAGAAAGACGTTATCCGCATCCGTACCCAAGGCAGTGATTAGATTTGACGCCCGTTTGATCCCGGCCTTTAACAGATTATCTTCATTCGTTGCTTCGCCCGCTAGATAAAGAATATGGTCTGCATTCATGACCGGGATTCGGTCAGCATCTTTCTCCAGGACCACAAACTGAAGGTTTTTCTGGATGAGATACCTGCAAAAAGCACGCCCCATCCTGCCATATCCGCAAACAATATAATGACCATTTAACTGGCCTATTTGTTTGTCCAATTTATGCCTCCCCAAAACAAGCCGGATACGTCCTTCGACCAGGAATTGTACCACGTTGCCGATAACATAGAGAAAAAACCCGACCCCCATTACAATGAGAATCAGAGTGAAAATTCTGCCGATTTGACTGACCGGATTGACCTCCCCATAGCCGATGGTGGACAATGTTATCACCGTCATGTAAAGGGAGTCCAATATCGTCCAACCTTCTATTATCATATAGCCGGCAGTTCCCAATCCCACCAGGAATACGGCAAGCAGAACCACTATGATCAGATTAGTCGTTCGATCCAAAACACCGTCCAAATTTCTAATTTATGGTATTAACTAATAGAAATATAGATGGACTGGCGTTGGCCTGTCAAATAAAAAGCATTCTGGCCCATGGGTGTTGCAAATTATATTTGTATACTTGAACCAATTGCCTTAGTCTGCCAATATAGCCTGCATCAGACCGCGTTGAAATTGAGGTGATAATGAACTCGAAAAATTTAAAAGACTCCGGCAAAATGAAACCGCCGCACTTGAAGAAAAGCCGTTTTACCGAGATGCTGATAGCAGAAAATGAATTGGATCAAGTCGGGTTCGACAGTTGGATCTTCTGCCAAGGCATGCTGTTCAATTCCCCGGATAAATGGTGGGGCGATCATGGTCTGCGGGATTTCCCCCATGAAGGCATC
>JASFSK010000522.1:0-4209 GCA_050114455.1 Desulfobacterales bacterium
GGGCATGAAGTAAACCGGAATCAACCGTGCTTTCATTTCTATTCTCCTCGATATGGTTATGAAGGTTCAGGGTTTCGGGTTCAAAGGTTCAGGGTTTGGCGTTTAGTTCATCTTCAGATTGACAGCCGCTAGCTGAAACCGTGTTTGAAAATACTTGGAATGACGAAGGACGATCGACGAATGACGAATGGTGGATGTCGCTCGCGCAGCGCAGGCGATTGCGCCGCGTGTCGCTTCGTCTTTTTCTAGAAAATCGATAGAATACCTTCCTTCGATATTCGACATTCGACATTCGATATTCTCTTTTTGTCATTGTTTCTTTCTCGATTAAACTAGCTGCTTCGGTGAAGAGCGCAGACGGTGACACCTGACACCTGACACCTGACACCCGAAACCTTTTATCAACCTAATGCTTTTTTTTCTAGAAATCCCTTCTCGCCAACCTTAAATATCTATATCCCTGAACCTCCGAACGGTATACTCATGCATCTGCTTTAATTGATTTAGCCAGTTCTCGGTAGTAACGATCATAGACACTGCAGCCGACTTCCTGCTGCTCGCCTAGTAGCATCCCGCAATCCATGCAGAGGGTGCACCAGTTAACGGATTTGAGGTCCCCGTTCAAAATCTTTTTGGGAAGCTGAGGGTCGGCAATGGCCTGCCGGGCAATGCCAACCAGATCGACGTTGTTCTCCCTGAGATTTTTTTCAGCCCAATAGACAAAACTCTTTTCAATCGGATTGTCTCCCGGCAATTTGTTTCTGCCGTCCCGCAGATAGCTGTAGCCGGCGCCGATTACAGGGATGTCAATGGCATGTTTGATAGACCGCGTCCAGGCGAAATGTCGATAAACCGCATCAGCGGACGCATCGGTGGGCAGCAAAATCTCGAGATTGCCGCCGGCATTGCCGGCGGAGTTACTGATCAATTGCAGTCCTGCTTGTTGGGCCAACTTGGCGAATGCGATGGGTTCACTCAGATCTTCGGTAATGTCTCCAGGCCCTGAAGTACCGAAACCACCCGGTACCCCCTCATGGGCAGAAATGCGGGCCCCCAGTAAAAATTCGTCGAGATCGACCTCTTGTTTGATGCCCTCGACGATTTCCATGAAAAACCGGGTCCGATTTTCAAACGAACCGCCATAGCGTCCTTCGCGGGTGTTGGACGGCTGCAGAAATTCATTGCCGAAAAATCCATGGGCAAGTTTGATTTCCACGCCATCGGCTCCGGCTTTATAGGCCAGCAGGGATGCCTGAATGAATTTATCCCGAAACTGTTGAATTTCATCATCGGTCAACAGGCGTGCCGGATCAGAATCCCGATGATAGATCGCAATCGGATCCGAGAAGTCCGGATCCGCCAGGCTGCCGCAGTGGTCGACCTGAATAACATAGATAACTTCCGGGTTGACTTTGCGCAGTTCATCGATCATCCGGGCAAATTCATCCACGGTTTCATCGCCAAGATACAATTGATGAATTCTGGCACGGCCGCCGATGTCGGCCAGTACTGATTCAGAGAAAACGATACCGGCCTGACCTTCGACATATTTTTTATATCTGCCCACAGATCTTTCGCTGGGCGCGCCGCTGTCCAGCCCGTCATTGCTTTCGTTCGGCAACACCACAAAGCGGTTCGCAGCAGTTTTTTTTCCAATTTGAATGGGTTTTGATAGATATTCCACTTCCATAGATCCCTCCTCTAGTCACAACCTGAATTTTGCGTGTAATTATACACAGCGTCATAATTATTTTCCATTTTCCATTTGAATTGATGGAGTTATAATTCAAATTCAGGTCAATCGTCGAGAACGCTGTGTATGTAGGCGCAAGGATTTAAGTCGTTCTGTATAATTCTAAGTGAAATTCAAAGTCAAGCTATCGCAGTAGGCTTGGCGTGATGATTGCTGTGTTAAAATTCAGGTATCTATATTTTCAAAATCATTTCATGCTTGAATTCTCCATCTGCCATGCACATTAGCCATTATTAGTTCAGAAAAAACCTAACAAAAATGCGCAGCATAAAGTAATTAATCCGATGTGCCTTGATATAGCACCAACATTCAGTATTCACAGCAAAGCTTACAATCTTGCATTATGCTATTTTTCATGGAGGATTAATTAGCCGATGCGTTGTTTGGAATAAAACCCGACAGCCGTAATTAGCAGTAATCCTTGAAAAACTACTTGAGTATAGGGGTTTAAATCCGTTAGGTTCATAATATTGGCGAATACAGTTAAGATGAGCACGCCGCCCACCGCACAGAACAATGAACCGACCCCACCAGCCAATGAAATGCCGCCGATAACGATGGCTGAGATTACGGTGATCTCATAAAAAGCGCCGATTCGCGGTCCGCCGCCGCCTAACCTGGCAGTTAGAAACGCGGCCGCCAGGCCTACCAGGGCACCACCGATGACAAATGCCAAGAATTTGATGAGCGCCACATTAATCCCGGACAGGGAGGACACTTCGGCATCCGACCCTACCGAGTAGATGTATTTGCCAAGCTTATTTTTGTTTAATAGCAAATAACAAACAATCAACACGGTCAGGAACCAAATGATCGAAAAGGGAATACCGAATATTCGACCGTCCGAAATAAAACGGAATGCAGCCGGTACGCCTCCGATCGTCCGTTTCGTGTAGAATAGGGTTAAACCGTTTAAAATATTCATGGTAGCCAAGGTTGCCATTATCGGCGTCACCCTCAATTTAACGACAATGAATCCGTTGACGGCTCCAATACCGGCACCCATAAAAATAAATAGAAGTATTACCAAAGGCGGGGATATGTTCGGGAAGCTTTTCATAACGCCCGCAGCCATGCATGACATAAAGCTGATTGCGGCACCGGCTGATAAATCAATGCCGCCGGAGATCACCACAAACGCCTGGCCCAATGACGCCAAACCCAAACCAATCGGTTGAATAAAAAACACATTTTTTAAATTGCGCGTACTGGTGAAAAACTCACTGGCAAAGGTAGAAAAAATGATAATGGCTGCCAGTATCACCCAGACCAGCCGGTCCGGTTCGATCCACCGCTTCACAATCTTATTAATATGCCCCTGGTTCATCGGGTTTTTGGTTCCTTCATAGGACGTATTCATGTCCTACAGCCATCGATAAAATTTCTTCTTCTGTCGCCTGTTTTTTGTGCTGGTCGATATAGCCCTCGATTTTGCCCTCATTCATGACCATGATTCGATCCGACATACCAATGATCTCCGGAAGTTCCGATGAAATCATGACAACGGCATTGCCCCCGTTGGCGACATCTCGAATAATCTTATAAATCTCTGCTTTGGCCCCCACATCGATACCCCGGGTCGGCTCTGCAAATATGTAAATATCAGGCTTTTTAAGCAGCCAGCGGGAAATGATCACCTTTTGCTGATTGCCCCCGCTCAGGTTTTCAATGCTGTGCTCAATTGAAGGTGTTTTGGTGTTCAGCAATTTGATTTGGGATTCGGCGTCTTTAATTTCATCACTTTTCTTTAAAAATCCGGATGCAAGATAACCATTGAGATTGGCAATGGTCATATTTTCTTTGACGGTCATCGGACCCAAAATCCCCAAATTTTTTCGATCGGCAGGTAAATAACCCAGGCCGCAGTCCATGGCCCGACTGATGGCAGTGATATGTTGTTTTTGACTTTTAATGATGATGTCACCGCTATCGGGTTCCACTATGCCCAACAGGCACTGGGCCAGGATGGTTCGTCCGGAGCCGACCATTCCGGCAACGCCTAAAACCTCTCCTTGAAAAAGTTCAAAATTAATATTTTTGAGCCGTAGATCCTTGCTGAGGTTCTCGACTTGCAGAATTACTTTTTGCTGCTTGGCCGTCAAATTCGGGAAATAATCTTCAATATCCCGGCCAACCATCATGCGAATCAGGTCATCTTTATCTGTCTCGTTTGTATTTTTGGTGCCAATGTATTGGCCGTCTTTGATAACCGTCACCCGATCACATATCTCAAAAATTTCTTCCAGCATATGCGAAATATAGATAACCGTAACGCCTTTGTCTTTTAGCATTCTAATGATGTCAAAAAGTTTACGAACTTCCTTGTCCGTCAAGGCGGCCGACGGTTCGTCCATGATTAAAATATTCGCGTCCACCGACAGTGCTTTTACGATTTCGACGACCTGTTGTTGAACGACCGTGAGAGTCCCCACATTGGCGTTAACATCCAGATCGAT
>JASFSK010000523.1:0-4205 GCA_050114455.1 Desulfobacterales bacterium
AAAATTACGGCCCCGCCGACAACTTTACCGCCGCCGGGTCTGAAATTGGCAAAAGATTTGGCGGCTAAGATCGCCAGAGCTTTGGTGCCGGCAGGATCTTTCGGCCGGCCGGACAGATGAACTTCACCGGCCGAAATAAACGTGGTTACGCCACCATGCACCTCGCTTTCAAGAAACCCGGTCTGCTTTTGCCGCGGGGTGTAGTCACCCAAAACGACGTGGCAATGTGAATCGAATAATCCGGGAGTAACCGTGGTTCCTTTACAATCAATGGTTTTATCAGGATTAGAAACATTCATCTCGGATTCATCGCCGGCCTTTTTTATTTTCCCACCTTCAACGAAAATGGCATTTCCTTTCAGGATCGGCGCAGATATATCACCACTGACGATGGTTCCAATATTTTTTAAAAGGACGCTGGACATTTATTACCTCCCTTTTGAATGATTAATATCTATTAATGAATGACAAATTCCGATACATTCAATTTAATGGCTTTCATGATTAAATCGTCATTTGTCGTTCGTCAATCTCGCCTTGTCAGGCCCAAAATGGCCTGCCTTGATACTGGCATCTAGTACGCGTTCCAAACTGGCCGGCAATTCATATATCCTTTGTCCCAATGCATCCGCTAGTGCGTTTAAAATAGCCGGAGCCGTGGGAATCAGGGCCGGCTCACCGACGCCTTTGGCGCCAAAAGGGCCACTGGGTTCGGATGATTCCACGATGATGGGCACAATTTCGGGAATGTCGGCGCCGGTAGGAATGTGATAGTCCTTCATTGAAATCGTTTGACCCGGGACGAATTCTTCCATTAACGCATACCCGATACCCATGGCAACCCCGCCACAAATTTGTCCCTTGACGTTTTCAGGGTGAATCGCCTTGCCGACGTCATGGGCAGCAAAAACCCTATCGATGCTGACTTCCCCGGTCAGGGTGTCAACCGTCAATAGGATCAGCTGACTGGCAAAGGCATAGGTGCTGTAAGGGACACCCTGCCCGGTTTCGGGATCCAATGGCACGGTTTCAGGGTCAAAATAGCCTTGCCATTTCAACGGAATGCCTTTTTGATTGGCACGTTGTGCCAAAGCCGCCAACTCAGCTCTGTTGTCCGGGCTGCCGGTGTCAACAACAAAGCCGCCCGCCAGAGCCAAGGAAGATTTGGGCACTCTTAATTGGTTGACTGCTTCGGAAAGAAGGACATCGGCAAGTTTATCGGCCGCTTCTATGACCGCATTGCCTGAAATGTAGGTCTGTCGACTGGCGGAGGTGGCACCGGCATTGGTGGTGCACCGGGTATCCGCCACAAATAGCCTGATTTCATCCGGTTCAATTCCCAGAATCTCAGCTGCAATTTGTGCCAGAACGGTTGTCGATCCCTGCCCGATGTCGGCACAGCCTGTGTAAAGCGTGACGTTGCCCCCCAAATCCATCTTGATTTTGGCAGTCGAAGGATTCTGAACACCGGTGTTGCCGATACCGTACCACATGCTTCCCAAACCAATGCCGCGTCTTTTATAGGGTTCGGTTCCTGCCGGTCGCCAGACGGTTTTGGCCCACTCATAATGGGGCTTTAACGCATCTAGACAATCGCCTATCCCCACACTGGCCGTCAATTTCTGACCGGTGGCGGTTTCCGACCCAAGCTTAAAGGCATTCAATATTCTCAATTCGAGGGGATCAATGCCCAGATTCTCAGCCAGTAAATCCATTTGTGATTCGTGGGCGATCGCCATCTGAGGCGTCCCAAAGCCCCGCATGGCCCCACAGAATGAATTATTGGTATACACGCAGCGGCTTTCTATATCAACATTTTCAACTTGATAGGGACCGGTGGCATGCACTGCCGCCCGTGAAGCCACAGCAATGCCATATGATCCGTAAGCACCGGTGTCTCCGGTGATGGTTGCCTTCAGGGCCAGAAGTTTGCCCGTCTGATCGGCCCCGGTTTTCAGGGTCATCTCAAGCGGATGCCGTTTGGCTGTGGCGAGGAAGGACTCTTCTCTGGAATAGACCATCTTTACGGGAGTTTTAAGGTAAAGCAACGCCAATCCGATAAACCCCTGAACATTCAAATCAAGTTTGGATCCGAAACCGCCACCTGTCGCAGCCTGCACGATACGAACCTGATGATCCTCGAGGCCCAAAAGTCCGCAGACTTCCTTGTGATCATAGTGGGGATTTTGGGTTGAAGCATAAATAACCAGAGTGCCGTCCTCGTCGACATAACCCGCACCGGCATCAGGCTCCAAGTAGCTGTGTTCAATCCGGGAAGTACGATAGGTTCTTTCGATCACGATGTCACTGTTTTCGAAGGCCTGCTCGACATCACCTTTTTTCAGCTTCCGGGTAAACAGCACGTTGCCCTTGGCGTGAATTTTTGGCGCATCCGGTTTCAGTGCCGCCTTGGCGGTAGATACTGCAGGGAGCTCCTCATAGGCCACCTCAATTCGTTCGATTGCCCGACACGCCGCTGCTTCGTTTTCAGCAGCAACCAAGGCGATCGGCTCGCCAATAGCGCGGACCTTACCCGTCGCGAGCAGCGGCTGGTCTTTGTTGATAATTCCCATCAAATTCTTGCCGGGGATATCTTCGGCCGTAAAAATTTTAACGACTCCTTCGACCTCGAGTGCCTTTTGGCAGTCAATGCCACCAAGGAGGGCGTGGGCCTTGACACTTCGCAGCACCTTGAGCACGAGGGCGTCTTCAAATGCGAGATCCGCACTGAAAATCGGCTCGCCGCGCAGCCGTTCGATCACGCCGATTTTGGGTATCGATTGTCCTATGGTTTGAAATTCAGCTTTCATGGCATATCACTAAAAATGCTTAAGGCTTGGAAACCTGACGGCTTAGTGAATCAACGGATACATCAGCCTGACAAAAAGACCCTGGATGGCAGGCTCCTTATAGACGGCTGACAACCTTCGACCTGTAATATCTATCATTCGTCCGGCCAAGATACGTCCGACTTTCCACAACAGCTGCCCGTCCGGCTTCCTGCCTTGCAACATCTCTTCGACCTCCGGGAATCGACAAGGTGTCGGCGTACAGGATCCGAGGGCAAATCTGACAAAAGATATGGTATGGTCGTCCGCCTGGCCGACCATGGCAGCCATGCTCATCCGGGCGATGGCCAGTTCTTTTCTTCTGCCTATTTTTTGGAAATCTGAAAATCTGGCATCATCAGGTTTTGGTTTAAGAATGAAATGGGTGATTATTTCATCAGTTCTCAGGGTACAGTGGTACGGACCGCCGGCAATCGATTCGATGGAAACGGTACGTCGGCCCAAGGGATTTGCGACCACAGCTTCGGCCTCGTGAATGATCAGTGGTGGGATCGTATCACCGCACGGTGAACAATGGGCGACATTCCCGCCGATGGTGGCAATATTTCGTACCTGCCGGCTGGCAAATCGATTGGCGGCTTTTTGCAGCGCCGGGGCAAAACGACCGATGGTTCTGGATGTGCTGATTTCGTCGATCGTAGCCGCAGCGCCAACGGCCAGCTGATTGTCTTGCATCTCTATTCCACGTATGGCGGACAAACGACTGATATCCAACAAATATTTGGTCTGTAAGCTGCCGGAACGTATATCGATCATCACATCGGTGCCACCGGCCAGAATAGTTGTGTCGGATCCGTGTTCAGATAGAAAGTCGAGGGCCTCGTCGAGTTCCTGCGGCCTTATATAGTCGATATCAAACATTTACTTCCCTAGCTTTTTCCTCTGGCGTTGAGTGGTTCAATTAAGGATTATATTTCTTGGAAACTTGCCGATTCCTGCGGCATCTGTCTGCCGCGTCTTCTATGCCGGCGATGATACTCTGATAGCCTGTACAGCGGCAAAGATTCCCGGCAATTGCTTTGATAATCTCGTCGCGTTTCGGCTCCGGATTTTCTGCCAGCAAGGCCTGGGTACTCATTAAAATTCCGGGAGTGCAGAAACCGCATTGAACGGCATGGTGATCGATAAAGGATTGTTGAATCGGATGCAGCTCTTCTCCATGGCCAAGCCCCTCCACTGTCAAAACAGAACGGCCGTCCAACTGCACAGCAAACATCAGGCAGGCATTGACGGCCTTCCCATCAACAACAATGGTGCAAGCGCCGCATTCACCAATCCCGCACCCTTCCTTGGTTCCTTTCAGATCCAAGACATCCCGTATCAGAGCCAACGCCGAGATTCCCGGTTCAATTTCCA
>JASFSK010000524.1:0-4200 GCA_050114455.1 Desulfobacterales bacterium
GATGCCGCCGCCGATGCCAAAAAAAGTGATGCCATCGATGGCCGTTTGGGAGCCATGCAATACGTGGGCACCATGCCATTGCCGACAGGCCTCGAGCAGTTCTTCTGTGGATTCACTGTTTCCGGGTACCAGGACCACCGGTTTTTTTATTGCCGATAAGGTTGCGATAATGTCGTTCAATCCCTGGCGAGCGATACAAAAATCTCCGGCACCCACAACCACATCTACGGTGTCGGACAACTCGATCAGTTTAGAAGCAGCAAGATAATCACTGTGCAAGTCACTGAATACCATTAGTTTCATCCGTATGCTCCTTTCCGCCGAAGCAGTTGACAAGCAGCCGCTGTTCCGCTATAAGGGCAAAAATTGCCAATTTGATATCCTGATCCCCAATACTCTAAACCGACCATTCCTATAAACTAGAACCAAATTAAAATCTATGACTGAATTTGTTAAACGTTTCCCTTTGCTGGTGATGGCCCTGTTTTTGATGGCAATCCTCTTCCAGGGAGCGGACCACCCCGCCTCCGCCGCCCAATTGAAATCCCAGGCCGTGTCAGGAACCCTGGTCAAATTGCCAACCAAATATCCTTCAGTGATTTCGTCTTCTGCACCAGTGACGGTTATCGATGGGAAAATCGGTCGGCAGCCTGTGTATACCGAACTGGTATCCCGCGGTGTGGCGCCATCCGAGGTGTTGTCCGTAGCTAGATCGTTTAAAGGGGTATTCGATTTTCGTAATGCACGACCCAAAGATGAATACCAGTTAAGCCTGTCGCCCCAAAAAAAGCTGCAAAAATTAGTATATAAAACAGGTCTCACCAATCAATATATAGCCGTCAGAACCGATGACGGTGCATTTCGTACCTATCGTGAGCAGATATCACTGGAGAAGAAAACCGTCGCTCGAACCTTTACCATTGAAAGCTCCCTCTATCTGGCGGTCACCGGACAGGGAGAGACCGGTCACCTTGTGGCCGCCTTCACCGATATTTTTTCATGGGATATCGATTTTTACCTCTTACCCCGCAAGGGCGACATGATCCGGGTCCTATTTGAAAAATACTACCACAAGGGCCGTTTTGTAAAGTACGGTAAGATTCTGGCAGCCCAATACATCGGCCGCAACCAAACCTTTTCTGCCTTTTACTTCGACAACGGCAACCAAACCGGCTATTATGATGAAAATGGTGTTCCGCTGCGCAAAATGTTTATGCGGATACCGGTTAAATTTGGCATGCGGACGTCATCTTTCTCGGTCAGGCGTTTTCATCCGATTTCCAAACGGTACAAACGTCATACCGGCATCGACTACGGGGCACCCCACGGCACGCCGATTCATGCCACCGCTGCGGGTACGGTTGAATTTGCCGGCTGGCGCGGCGGATACGGTAAATTGGTGATCCTGCGCCACCCCAATGACTTTAAGACCTACTATGGTCATTGCAGCCGATTGCTGGTCAAAAAAGGCAAGTATGTACAGCAAGGTCAGGCAATTGCCAAAGTGGGCCGGACCGGCAATGCAACGGGCCCCCACGTTCATTATGAGACGCGTATTAACGGAAAACCGGTCAACCCCAACCGTATAAAGACTGCCAGGGGTAAAGCACTGCCAGTCGATCAGCGTGCCCGCTTTGATGAAGTGCTGCAGACTCGCATGCAGATGATGGCGGATCGACTGTTTCCCACCAGTCAGAAGACCGCCGGCAAGGCAGCCGACTTGCGGTAAACCATGAAACCACTGCGACCAGTCCCCCAATGTATCGATTGCCTGATGTCTCTGGCCAAAAACGTTGTTGCGTTATCCGCCAATAAAAATCAAGCTTTGGTAGAAGAGGCAGAGCAGATCACCCGAAGCATCCTTGATCATGCCGGGAAAATTGAATTATCTTCGCCCCAGATCACCAATCAAATTCTGAGGGAAATAAAAAAAATTACCGGTATAGATGATCCCTACGCGGATTTCAAATCTCAGGAGATGGCACAAGCCCGGCTTATTTTTTCGCGGATCAAAGATTTTGTGAGGGATGATCTACAGTCGCGAATTCGCTTGGCAGCACTTGGAAACAGTCTGGATTTTTTTAAAGATCCGGAACAGGCCCTGTCGGAAATTCCTGCATTATTCAACACCAATTTTTCTTTTTACTTTGATCATATTCATCGGCTTGAGTCTGTTTTGGCGATGCGACCGCAAAAATTGTTATATCTCACTGACAATTCGGGAGAGATATATTTTGACATCCCCCTGTTTGACTGTTTAAGAAAGTATGCTGACAAGATTTACCTGGTGGTAAAAGGCGGGCCCGCACTCAACGATCTTACCCGAGTTGAGCTCGAATCTGCTAAACTGATCGACAAATTCGATACTGTGGTTGACACGGGCACCGACGGTGCCGGCATTGATTGGGACAATGTTTCGAATGAATTTCTCGACCTTTTGACCTCGGCCGATCTTATTATTTCAAAGGGGATGGCGAATTTTGAAACCCTCTTTCCAAAAGACATTACCGCCCCCACCTTTTTTCTTTTCAAGGTAAAATGTGAACCCATTCAAAATTATATCCAAGCTCCGCTAAACAGTTTTCAAGCCTTATGGAAAGAGGGAAATCCCAGCATTCACTCTGTGTCGAGATGACGGTAAAAAAGAAATTACTCATCATCCATCAGGGCGCTTTGGGGGATTTCGTTCTGATTTTTCCGGCTGTCATCCGGCTACATCGCTATTTTGATGAGATCGATGCACTCTGTCAAAGCGGGCTGGGAAAATTGGCCGAATCGCTGGGAATTGTCAGTAGTTGGCATCCTCTGGAGTCTGCACCTGTGGCAACTCTTTTCAGCGATACTATCGACCCGAAAATTAAGGCAGTTTTGACGTCCTACAAAACTATCATTGTGTTTACGATCTCCAAGCGGCTCGAGCAGAATATTCGACATCTGGCTTCAGTGTCTGTCTGCTGTATTCCACCCAAACCGCCAGTTCGTGTGCGCCAGCATCTTACCGAATTTGTTATAGAAAAGCTTGAAGATTGCGGACTGATTACTAAAATGGACAGCGGGGGTGACAAAATTTTCCTTCACAACCGACGCATCAAAGCCATATGTACCGACCAGATATTGATTCATCCTGGCGCTGGAAGCACCCTCAAACGCTGGCCGATATCAGATTTTCTTGAGGTTGCAGCCAAGTTGGAAGTTGATGGAATGAAACCTGAATTCGTTCTGGGACCGGCGGAAGAGGATCTGTCAGAGATATTAGCCAATTCGGATCGGATTGTTCATCGATTTAGTGATTTGTTAGCTCTTGCAGAATTGCTCAAATCTGCCGCTGGATATATCGGCAATGATTCCGGTGTCAGTCACCTGGCTGCATTCATAGGTCTGCCGACAACCGCAATATTCGGTCCGACTGATCCTGAACGATGGGCACCGCTGGGGCGGTGTGTTTCAATCGTGGGATCAGAACTGGATTGCCGCCCCTGTTTTGAGACCGCAAAAGATACCTGCCAGGATACCAAGTGTCTGAATCAAATCACTCCGCAGCAGGTCATCCAGGCGTTTTACCGGAACTATGGAAAATCCACGCATCAAAAGCCAAATATCAGATAAAACCTCTAACCCAAACTCACTAATAATATGGTCACAAACAAATTAAATGCCTTGGATCGAATCTATGACGTCTATGACAAATTTTGCGACTCATTGGATCTTGCATGTAAAAAGCACTGCGCCCATTGCTGCACCTCCAACGTAACCCTGACCACACTTGAAGGCTACAAAATTGTAAATCGTCTTATGGCAGCCGGGAAGCTGCATATGATCGACCAACTGTTACAGGCGGACGTACCAAACCGCTATCAACCGCAAATATCTACCAACCGGCTGGCCGAGCTGTATGCCGCTGATGCCAAAGTGCCGGAAGATAAGATAGGGGACCAATGGGAGGGATGTTCATTGCTTGACAAAGACGCCTGCATCATATACGACCTGCGCCCCTTCGGGTGCCGGTGTTTAACTTCCCGACAAAACTGTGGTGAGACAGGATTTGCGGACATCGATGAATTTACCACATCAGTCAATACCGTATTTTTACAGACCATCGAACATCTGGATGCCGACGGTTGCTCCGGTAATTTAATCGACGTGCTGAGGGTAATGGCATCCGGCGTCAGCCGGAAGGCCTATGCGGAGGAACGGTTGAAA
>JASFSK010000525.1:0-4195 GCA_050114455.1 Desulfobacterales bacterium
TACGAATGATAAAGTTCCACCTCCTTTCTGCTTCAATAATGAACAAGTGTTCAAAACAATGAACATTGAGTCGATTTTTAACAGGGGTCAGGGTAAGTTCTCCGTATGCGGAATCATGAAATCTATGAACTACATCCTGCAGTCGCCCAGATTAAATGCTGTCTGATTGCGCATCAGTGTGCCCCCCCTTTTTATCCTGACGAATCGCGATTGACCGTAATCCAATTCAGGAACCGCCGCAAGTATTTTTTGTGAAAAAATCAATTTTTTTGCAGCGGACCCATTGGTAATAGAATGAATTCTTTTCAATAGGCCATATCACTCTTTCATTTATTTAGTTGCTGAGTCAATTTTGGGGAATTTCCAGGACTCGCTACAAACGTTGAATCAGATATAGGTAGGTGGGCAGCCTGCTCTGATTTTTGATCTCAATGAACCTGCGCAGCAGTCCCCTATTGTCACTGCTGGTGTTTAAGGGCGATATATAAATGGCTCCTTTGCTGTAATATCGATCGAGTCGGTGGCGTAGCAATTCAACCAGAGCCTGGTAGTGGTCTGACGAAAAACAGTCGCCCAAAAGAAAATTGGCAGTGATTTCAAGGTTCGGATAGCAGCGGTTAACGTCTATCATCATTTGAAATGCATTTTCAATTTTACGGCTATCCAACGGTTTTTGGATGCTGCGCAGTGTGGCAGGATCCACCGACTCAAGACCGATGTTGATATAAGTGTAAAAAGGCAGCCGCTTGAGAGCTTCAATTAAATGGTCACCGCCTGAGAGCAGGGAATCCACACTGCCGAATAAATAAAGGGAGGGATTTTTAACATAGGCGCTTTCGAAGCCAAAGGCCGCATAGGACTCGTCCGCAGCCATACAGATCCGCTCGTGTCCCGCCGCCAGGGCATCGTGATTTCCTAAAAATACAGCATTATAATTGCCCAGGTCGGCACCATAGAAGGTCTGCAGTTGCCGGATCTGTCGCTTGACATTGTCCGGAGACCTGAGGCGAAAATTCTGCTGGTCCTTGACGCAGCAATAGCCGCAACGATACAGGCACCCATCCGCAAGCATGAGGGGTATGAGGCCATAATCGACATGGCGGGTATCCGGCGGAAGCACGGATATGCGTCCACCGATAATCCGATGGAATTTTTCGGATTTCATTCGCAGGGTGTGACAATTCTGGCAGGAAATCAGATGTAGAAAATCTCTGATGGTCGAAGGCATCCCGTTGGTATGCAGGCTGCGAATATCCGTCAGCAATTGGGACCAGGCCGTGAAAGCCATCTGGACATTGTAATCGGCAAATGGATCATACCCAAAAACAGAATTGCTGGGATAGGGCAGACACGGAAGGTAGTATTCACCCAGGACGTGGAATGTGCCTTTGTATCCTCCGGTGGAATAATATACCCAGTCATCGCCATCGGTCCGTTTCAGCCATTCGGCCGGGTGGGGCCAATCCTGACTGGTTCCTCGAATATACTTGATATCTCCGCTCAAGTTAAACTGGAAGAGGTATTCGGGCGTCTCAATCTCGTGAAATTTCCCGTAGCGGACAGGATAGCTTGTCTTGGTAAACCGTTCGGCACCTTTTCGTTCAAGGGTGATGTCAAGATTGTTGTACCGGTAGTGTTCCATTTTCATTTTTCAGACGAGCGACGCTGTTGGCTGCGAGTGTCAGTTCTGATAAATATAGAAAGATCAAAATACAGCAAAAATAGAATCCTTTCCTCTGAAGTTTCATGGGAGCTGTCAGGGTTCTTTCAAAACCGACCGTTAAACCCTGAAGCATTCAATCATGGATTTAATCTATCTTCTCAAAACCCGGATCCAGCGCCATACATTCAGAAGTCCGATCAGTGAATTGGATACGTAGGTCAGCGCACAGGCCAGCAGGATTTTTTTGGCCGCGGGGATATCTTCCACCGGAATATAGGATTCGGATGATAGGATCGGTAGAGCACGGTTGAAACTGGCATCAAACTCGGTGGGAAGCGTCAGAAGGTGCACCAACACCGGAACACACAATGTCGCCAGACCTCCGATAAACATCAACACGCCGACGGATGGCACCCGGGTGATAGCGGCCAACACCGGAACCCCCATCATGATGATAGCCCCGAACCGCTCGGTTTTTTGGGCCATGCCGATCATCCGGGTCCGAGTTTTAAGGGGCTTATAACCGCTATGATCCTGGATGGCGTGGCCGACCTCATGGGCGGCAACCACCACGGCGGTAAGCGTTTTACGGCCACAAAGCGTTTTTGAAAGTCGAACGGCCTTGCCCACCGGATCATAGTGATCGCCAACATCTATCACATCGACCTTAACATCGGTTAGATCAGCCCGCTTCAAAATCATGCGGGCCAAATCAATGCCGTTACCGGAAAAATATTCCTGGCGATTGTATTTTGTTAAAACGTGTTTGGCCCACAAATGGGGCCCGAACAATGCGACAATCGCAATACCAATAATGAATATCATGTTAATTTTTCAATTCTACATCCCAATACAACGGCAGCCGATCGATAGCGGTGGCTATTTGGCTGCAAATTGTAAATCAGTCTGGGAGGTTTTGCTTGGCTCCGTTTTCTCACCTGCGATATCGGCCGAAAGACCACTTAACTGATGACAAACTTAAAATGTCTTGCCATTCCAGCCGAACATTTCCCTTTCGAGGTCTTTGAAATCAATAAACACCCGGTTTGGGGGCACCTCAAGCTCCTGTTCAACAAAGCGGCAAATTTTTTCGGAATATTCCGTGCAACGCTCTTTGAGCAGGCCGATGCTCTTTAACCGCACAAAGGCTGCTGGATTGTCGCTACCGCCAAAAATCAAGGCGTTTTCGGGTTTGATGGCAACCATCACATATGATTCCGGCTTGCCCAACAATTCGGCGATAAAGGCCGATGTTTTTTTAATCAAATCCCCCTGGGATCGCGGTGCAATGGTCTGATTTGTTTCGATGCTGAAATACGGCATTTATTTTCCTCCTTCTAACAGGCCTGATCCATTTTAAAGGCCTTCATCAGGATGCTGGATCCGATCATATTGGTACCGTGGGTCAATGCTTCCAGAATGTCGCTGTCGGTCCATCCCTGATCATGCAAATGGTCTATGTCTTCCTTGGCAACCCCATCGGGTGCATTGATGGCCTTCATTACAAAAGCCAACATATCCCGCTCTTTATCCTCCAAAGGTGCCTGCAGAGGATCTTCTTCGATTTTTTTGATGTCTTCTTCCGACATCCCCTGCATCATTAAAAAATTTTTATTAAAACCGGTACAAAAAGCGTAATCATATTGCTGTGCCACAAGATAACGAATCGAGGAAAGCAGTCCAAAACTAAGATTCGGATGCTGGGAGTAATACTGAACGGATTGCCACATCATATCCAGCATCCAGGGGCTGGCACTGCCAAGCTGCAGCGGGGCAGGGATAACACCGATCGTATTTTTCATCGTGTCAAATACTTCTTTTGTTTTTCCTTCTGCCGCTTCGGGATTGACGGTTTGAATCAGGGCCATGGGTTACTCCTTTCGTTAGTGGGTTTAACAGGTAATTAGAAATTGAACATTCAGAGGTTGGTTTCTTCCTTTTTCCCCCAGATATGATACAAGCCCGGTGATGAATTGGGAATTTCCAATGCACAAACAGTTTTTATATAAAAATCGATGTCTTTTACTCCCCCAACAACAGCGTAGCCATACCCTTTTAGTTTCATATCCAGCAGGCATGCCATCAGCAATGCAGTACCGGTGCCATTCCGGCGATGCCGGTTGCTCACACCGACCGGCCCAAAGTAGCCAAGTGCAGTGGCATCGTAGCAAGCAAATCCAACGATCGCCTCCTCTTTATGGGCCACAAAGCACGATCGGGGGGAATTGCCAAAAGCGACATCGGTTTCGTTGGCCCAGGCCTCACCAAAGTTATCTTCTACCCATTGAATCACACGATGTTTTTCCGGTCCGATGGGTTTGCGGAGTATGATCCCAAGGTGCTTTTGCTGCGCAACAAACTGCCAGTCATCCGCAAGCTCATACAATTTTACAAGCATATCCGGCATTGGTTGCTTTTTTCTCCTTAATTATGACTGATGGGCAATTATTGAACCATCAAGAATGCATAGCGATCCATCTTCTGATCAAAATCGGTTCGAACGTTGATGGGAAATCCGAAACGGCGCACGGT
>JASFSK010000526.1:0-4179 GCA_050114455.1 Desulfobacterales bacterium
ATTGATTTCCGCTGCCCAACGTGCCGCCGACAAACATTTTAAAAGCAGGAATCATCTTAGCCAGGGCACCACCGTTTTTGCCCAGAACAACACCGAATCGCATGACAGCGACCCGGTTACCTTTGGTTGCTGCCTGCCAAGCCGCTTTCTCCCAATCCATTGACACCTGGGCCAAAAAATCCTGGCCGATGTTTTCCTCTTCGTCTAATATATCATCACCCCTGTCACCGTAATACCCGACACCAGATGCGCTGCAAAGGGTAACATTTTTACCTTCCGGCAAAGCTTCCGCTATGTGACGCGTGGTTAGAATGCGGCTATCGTAGATTAATTTTTTATAGTCTGATGTCCAACGTTTAAAAATGGTTGCCCCGGTCAGATTGATTGCCGCTTCTGCGGTCTCCACATTTTTTTGCCAACTGCCTGGACGGGTTGTATCGGCCTTGATATATCGGAATCTCTTATGACGAACTCGGCCTGGATCCGCTGATCTTCCGACTGCTGATACCATATGCCCTCTGCTCAGAAAATATTCAGACAGATTAGAGCCGATGAAGCCCGTACCGCCGGTGATTAAAATATTCATTGACCGTTTTCCTTGTATCGTTGACCGACCCATCGTATGTAGCGTTAACGGATTTGTCAACAATTAATCGTTGGTAAATCGATACAACCGATTGAATATATTGATTTTATCTAAACTGACAATAACTTTGGGGTTGAGAAATGGGATAGGCCGAAATTTGTTATGGGCTGAGACAAAGCAGGAGGCCGATCGGATTTTGATCAGGAAACACAATCAGAACATAACCCGATAAATTCAAGCTTATGCCCGATGATTTTAAAATCGGTGCCATTACCAAGATCATGTCTGATGCTGACATCAAAACCAACAGGTGCATCTACAACCCGATCGCAACGGATGCATCGCAGATGGTAATGGTCTTCCGTTTTCCCGTCAAATCGTTTCAAAGTGCAACTAGGCTCGAGTTTTTGAATATCACCGCTTTCCGCAAGGATTTCGAGATTGCGATATACGGTACCTAGGCTGATTCGGGGCAGGCGCTTGCGGACCATTTCATAAACTTCATCAGCACTGGGATGAGTATCCACCTTGCAAAGCTCTTCCAGAATGACCCTACGTTGACGTGTCATCCGAAGATTCGATTGATTTTGCAAACCCATCCAACCTCCACGTAATTAACGGTCTAATTCTATTACCGTAATGAGCTGATGTCTATCGCACCTGGGCATCAGGCATTCCAAGCTGTAATTGACGCTTCTGAAAATTGTAAATTTATAATATCCCCCCGAAGCAGGCCGAAGAGATTTGGGGTGAATCGACGGGGCTGAAGTCTACCTGTCATCAATGGGTGTATATTCACATACATCGGGTCCACAGTAATCGCCGATGTACTCGGACTCGGGCCGATACAACGTCGGTTTTGGCGCCGCGCCGGCAAATTGTTCTTCAACAACATGGGCACACCATCCGGCAATTCTGGCTATAGCGAACACCGGTGTGAACAGATCTGCCGGAATGTCCATCGCATTATATAAGGAGGCGCTGTAAAAATCGACATTTACGAAAATATCTTTTCCTTTGAGTTTCTTAAATTCCTCCTTGCCCGTTCGTTCAAGGATTGCAGAAATTTCATACCACTTGGATTTCCCGAATTTCTCTTCCAGCACCTTAGACATGGAAGCCACGATATGGGCCCGGGGATCATCCGTATCATAGACTGCATGCCCCAAGCCAAAAATCACTCTGCCTGCCGAAAATTCCTGATTCACGTATTCTTTGACTTTGTCTACCGAGCCAATTTTAAGCAACATTTCCATCACTCTGGTATTGGCACCGCCATGCAATTCACCGGATAAGGATCCCACCGCAGCTGCAGTGGCCGCATAGATATGGGCTCTGGTAGAAGCCACTTCCCGGGCGGCAAATGTGGATGCATTAAACGAATGTTCAGCATGAAGAACCAGCGCTTTATCTAAAAATCTGCCCATCTCCTCATCGGGTAACTCCCCGGTAAGCATGTATAAAAAATTAGCTGCATGGTCCAGGTCCTTAGACGGCTCAACCGGCGCTTTGCCGTTTCGGATTCGATCCCAGGCGGCAATGATGATGGGCAATTTGGCAATCAGTCTTATCGACATGCGCATGACCGCTTCCATGGATTGATCTGTTTTATCAGGATCATGATGCGCCAAAAGCGCCACAGCCGCCTGCAAAATGTCCATTGGTAACGCATCTTTCGGCCTGTTTTTCAAAACTTCAATCACTTCAGGCGGCAGATAACGTTCTGCCAACAGTCGTTTTTTAAACTCTGCCAGCTCTGCCTTGTCAGGCAGTTTTTCGTAAAGCAATAAAAAAGCAACTTCTTCAAAGGTCGCATTTTCGGCTAAATCCTGAACCAAATAACCCCGATAAATCAACCGTCCGTTGGCACCGTCAACTTCACAAATTCGAGTATCCGCAATCACCACACCCCGCAGACCGGTATTCAAAATAGGTTTGCATTCTTCCATGTTTACACCTCTTTGAAAATTGTTAAGTTTTTGACAAATAATGCCTATCGTGTCATATGTCGATCCACATGTCGGCCTCATTACCGCAATTTGTGCAGGTTGCCGATCCTTTGATTTTTTTTGGAGATGCTGTTTTCTGGTCCGAATCAGGATCATGCTTTGCGTCGTTGTTCGCATCAACATCAGGCAATGAGCAGGTCACAACCATCTCTGCTTCATTACCGCAGTTTTCACATTTGCAGACTTCTTTTTTGACAATATTACTCATAGACGACTCCTTTTTCAGCTGTGCCTTTTATGTCTATACTACCAGGGTTGATTGGGGATTGTATCTTTTATTTAACCTTTCCGGACAACCTAAAAAATGCTGCCTATGAAAAAAATTGTCAAGAAAGAAATGAAGAGAGATACCTGGGACCACTAAAACGTCATTTTCTCCAACGGCCTTCGTTCAGGGACATATTCGTGAGGAATTTTGCCCTCATTCCAGTCTGTTGAAACATAAAGGTTGCAATAGCAGCTGCCAAACTCTTCAATGTCCGGCACGCTGTAAACACAGGGGCAAATGATATCTCTGTCGGCATCCCGGTCGCCTGAGAGCAATCTGCATGGGCAACCCATATATCCGTAACGATCTTTGTTGACAAGCAGGGCTTCTAATAGCTCAAAGGTTCGCTCCTTATCCAGGTTGAAAAAATAGCCCTTGGCCTCTTGCACTTTTTTCATTCTCTCATAAAGCTCTTTTGCATCCATTACATTCCCAAAGCCTCCTTGATTTCTTTTTCCTTGAACCCGACAATCACCTTTTCACCAATGATAATGGTTGGAAATGAGCAACGCGGGTTAAACTTTTTAACATCTTCGATTATAGCTTTTCTTTCATCACCTTTTAGCTGGTCTACATCGATAAATTCATATTTAATCGTACATTCGCCCAAAAATCTTTTGGTTGCTCTACAATGACTGCAGGTACTTAATGAGAAAATCTTCACCTCAGGCTGAGACATAGGTTCATCCTTTCCTTTATTTCATGTCAATCTGAAACCGGAAACATATACTTTATGTTGCCGGAGATAATTATCGGTTGCAAGTTTCAACCAAGTTTATACAAATAGTTATATTAACAAAAAATAAATTTCAACAATATAAAGAAATTTAGCTGAAAATTCAGCATTGATCTTGATCGGCCACCCGGAATATCGACAATTCCGCACACTGCGGCAAATTCAGTGATACCTTATAATTTCAGGTCGTTGGTGGAAAAGAGTTATGATTGTCCGGAATCTGTGAGACGAATGAGACACTTTCGCTGTAAATCTGTGAACCATCCAATTTTAAGCTCTCGAGCGCCCATTGAACAACACACCTGATATCGGTTCCGGTTGCTAACATAATAAATTCATAACATAATCTAAATTTCAATTCATATCATAACTATCCAAAATTTGTCATTTCTCTATAAAAGCCGGTAAAACGTCTCGCAAAGGAGGTGATACATACTTGTCTCATAAGACAAACAGCAGAGCACTTTTTAAAGTGGCTGATTTGAAGAAGCAAGGAAATAGTTAGCTGAATGCTATATTTTCACATTGATTTCTTATAGTTAAGTTTGAATCTGTTTCAACAGCTAAATGTTCAGAATAC
>JASFSK010000527.1:0-4171 GCA_050114455.1 Desulfobacterales bacterium
GGCATCCAGAACTGTTTGAATTTACTGGATTCCCGCCTTCGCGGGAATGACAGCAAAGGATGATTTAAGACTTTTTACGAAAACATCAAAATTGGAATCGCTTATTTTAAAAGTGTCACTTTAAAATTTGATCAAACTTCAAATCACAATCACCAAATACCCAATAAATTCAAAATTACAACTATCAATGACCCAAACTTGTTTTAAATTTTGAAATTCGGTCATTGACATTTGTTTGGAATTTGGAAATTGTGATTTGTCATTTTAGAGCTTAGAGCGTTTGGCAGAATAACGTTCCGCTATCGGCAGTTTTGCGATGCTGCTCAAAACAATCATAGCACCCTGGCTGTTTTATTCCAAACGCTCTAATGTTTTTGACGACTTCAGCGTCTTCGGATACCCTGATGTGCTGCTAACTCAATAAAGGAAGAACTGCTTATGGATCTTGCGATTTTCTCGACGCGAATTTTTACCGGTAACCCCTCACAACCGTGGGCGGAGGCACTTAAAGTAACCGATCATAAAATCAGCCATGTCGGTCGCAATGATGAGGTTAAAGACGCTTGCGGCCCAAACACCGAGATGTTGGAACTGCCCGGAAGACTGGTGACACCTGGATTGGTGGACGCCCATTGTCATTTTTTCAATCTGGGACGATCTTTCCAGTTGATAAATCTTCGCAATGCCAATTCTTTGGCAGAGGTCCGCGAACGCATCAGGAAAGCCGCCGTCTCACTCCATCCGGGGGAATGGCTCGTTGGTCGTAGCTGGAACCACCATCAGTGGGATGAACAGCGTGAGCCTACAAAATTGGATTTGGATGACATCCTACCCGAAAACCCGGCTATGATGGTGCGGGCCTGCGGGCACAGCATATGGGTGAATACAGTGGCGCTCGAATGTGCCGGTGTGACCCGTCACACCCCCAATCCTACCGGCGGGCAAATCGATAAAGATCCGGACAGCGGCACGCCTACCGGTATTCTGCGCGAGGCGCGCGACATCATCGAAGACCATATTCCGCCGCTGTCTTTGGAGGCGCGCAAACAAATGGTTTTGGCCGCGCAGGAAGATGCCCTGCGATACGGCTTGACCGGTGTACACACCTGTGAAAGTCTGACCGAGTGGGAAGCATTTGCAGCCCTGGAGGCAGAAGGGAAGCTGAAAATAAGGGTATACCATCTGCTGCCTCCCGATGACCTGGAAGAAGCCCTCAATCGGGGGATTACGGCTGGTTTCGGCAGCGAACGGCTTTGGTTCAGACATGTAAAACTCTTTGCCGATGGTTCCCTTGGCTCCGGCACGGCCTTAATGCATTCGCCTTACAGCGACGATTCCGATGAGTGTGGCATTGCCTGCCTTGATAGAGAAGCTCTAGAAGAAAAAGTTAAACTGGCCTACAGCCACGGCTGTGATGTGGCCATCCACACAATCGGTGATCTTGCCGTCACCAATGCCCTGAAAAGCATTTTTGCCGCCCGCCAGAAATTTCCGGGAGACCACAGAGATCGGTTGGAACATGTGCAGATCTACAGACCCCAGGATCTCCCGCTCTTTCGTGATCTGGATGTGGTTGCTTCTGTGCAGCCGGTATTCATTGCAACAGATTGGCTGCCGGCTGACAGACGTTGGGGGCCGGAAAGATGCCGCAATGCCTATGCCTGGAAATCTTTACTTCAGACTGGATTGCGGGTACAGTTCGGCTCCGATGCGCCGGTGGAGACCATCAATCCTCTGCACGGAATCCACGCGGCCGTCACTCGCCAGACGTTATCCGGAGAGCCGCCGGGAGGGTGGTTTCCCGAGCAAAAACTGTCCCTTGAAGACAGCATCACCGGCTTTACATCGGTGGCAGCCTGGTCCACCCGGCGGGAGGATCAGCTGGGCTCGATTTCGCCCGGGAAGTGGGCGGATCTTACCATTTATGGTCAAAATCTTTTTGATCTTCCTTCAGACCAGTGGCCGGATGTCGAGGCGGAAATGACGGTGGTGCACGGTGAGGTGGTCTACAGTAAAGCATAGGGCAGAGAGCATGGGGCATAGGTCGGATGACAGGGGACATATGACAAATGAATTTTTACATATCTATTCCAGTCTGGTTGGCATAGACCAGCTGAATAACCAGCATCAAATCCGACAAAAACAAACAGGATACTGCCAATAATGAACCGGCCAAGTTGTCATCAAAGCCGACAGATCTTACAAGCAAAGATTATAAATTCTTTTTAAAAATCAGCGACCACCAGCAAGGTGACCCTCGCCCTCTTAGGGGACATCCTCATACCCTCACCTGGTGTTCGCTGATTCAAGGTACCCAATCAAAAGAAAGAACATCACCGCCGCTAACGAGGACACCGGAAAGGAGGGAGTTGTCTGCGCCATCCGGCTGTGAGGCGAACAACTCCTCGACTGTGGCCGTGTCCTGATCCGCTATATAACCTAAACCGGAACTGTCCGGGGCCCATTTAAATTCAAGTACGTTTCCGCCCGGTACGAGAGGACCGGAAACCACATCCGTAACACCGCTATCGGGGCTGGTTGTGAAAAGCTCGAATTCACCGATAAAATTTTGATCGGCCAGGTACGCAATGCGTGAACTATCCGGTGACCAATCAAAATCTTCTTCATCATCACCTACCAGACTGCTAGAAATCAGCGTACTGGGTTCAACGTCACGCAAGGTGGTAAACAGTTCAAAGATATTGCCGACAAGCCGGTCAACGTAGGCAATCCGGCGGCTGTCGGGGGCCCATTTAAATTCGGTTACATCGGTGGTACTTGAAAGAAAACCTGAAACCAGTATATTATTACTGTTATTGGGCGAGGTCGTAAATAGGCGGAAGAAGCCTGTGAAGGCTCGATCGGAGATAAAGGCAACCCGAGTGCTATCCGGTGACCATTTGAAGAGAGTCACTGCTTGACCCGGTTGCATTCCTGAGCTAATCTGCTGAAAGCTTGAGCTGACCCCCGGCAGGGCTGTAAACAGATCAATCGCAGTAGTAATGTTTTGATTGGCCCGATAGGCAATTTGACGGCTGTTGGGCGCCCAGGTAAACTCTTCGACTTGGCCGGAATCTCCCTGTGGTCCGGAAACCCTGAGGATGTTTGTGCCTCGCGGAAGGTTGGTATATAATTCGAATTCACTGATACCGTCTATGAGCTGGTCGGCCAAAAAAGCCAAACGGGAACTGTCCGGTGCCCAGGCAAATGCATATTTGCCCGAAGGCACAGGCTCTAATTCTTTTATTCCGCCACCGTCTAGTGCGGCTCCGGATATTTTAAAATTGGGTGAATTGCTATCCGAAGGCGATACATACAACTCGAAAACCTCATCGGTATTCTGATCCGCAATATAGGCGATCGAGTCGCTGTCTGATGCCCATTCAAAGTCCAGTACATCGCGATCCGGATTGGTCAGTGGATCCGGCAAATCTGAGATAACATCATTTTCGGAGCCATCCGGAGAGGCGCTAAACAGCTCAAACACCCGCAGCTCATTTTGATCGGCCACGTAGGCTACCCGCGAGCTGTCTGGCGCCCACCCGAACACATATTCTCCGGAAGGACGCTGCAATATGCCGCTGCCCGCCATCAAGCCCGAAACTTTTATGGCTGTTTCATCTGGGGCTTTATCCACCGCAACCACATACAGCTCAAATAACCCGGCGGTATCCTGGTCAGCAACATAGGCCACGAAGACACCATCCGGTGAAATTCGGTAATCGACCACATTTCCCCGGGCCACCTGTTGTTCCGACAGTTTAATAATTTCGCTGCCATCGTCAAAGGCCACAAATAGTTCATCAACTCCGTTGACTTCCTTATCGGCAATGAAAACAGCGGGTGGAAAAATCGAATTTCCGGGTCGACCATCGTTCCCACCTCCGTCACCCCCACTGCCATCGCAGGCCATGATCATCATTGACGCTACCAGAAACACTCCGACCGTAAGCAAAATCCGATATATCGGTGTTGTATTCATGAATCATTTTCTCCCGTTATCATGTATATGGAATAATTAGAGCGTTTGGAATAAACCAGCTAAGGCGTTATTCCTAATTTAAAGCATCATTGCAAAACTGCCGACAGTGGAACATTAGCCGCCAAACGCTCTAAACATAGCCACCAAAAACAAGTTCGCAAAGAAGCCACTGATTATTGCGATTTATTT
>JASFSK010000528.1:0-4160 GCA_050114455.1 Desulfobacterales bacterium
TGGGTCGGAAAAAAACTTCGCTATGGTGGAAAAAATACGAAAGCGACTGAAATTGACCACTTTAAAATACCAACGTCTGGAAGATCTGGTGGAAGCTATCGGGCTGCCGAAGGAAAAGGTTTGTACGCATTGCTGGGATGGTAGCAGCTATTTTTAAAATGGCTTTGAATGATTCTCTACCACGCCGGCACGAACCATATTCATATCGATTTAGGTGATACATTTTACAGACGTTTTTATGGCAATTTTCAACCATGTCGATCACTTGGCGTGGCCCGATCCATACATGGAAGCTCAACGGTACTGGATTGAACGTAACTTCCAGGAGGCCAAGAACCAATGCGGGATGGGTGAATATCAAGCCAGGAAATGGAGAAGGCGGCATCACCATATAGCAATGGTATTGATGGCCATGTTGTTCATGCCGGAACAACACCTTCTGTTCAAAGACGATTATCCATTCTTTTATTTAAAAATAGTGAATTGATGAAATTGCCATCCCTCGGTGACCTGACCGTAACAGCATTTATTCAAGATTATTGTCTATTGGGCTGTTCAGCGTCACTGACTTTTTGACCTTTAATTGCCACATCGCCTCGCCAGACAATAAATCATAAGTCAGTTTCCGTGTCCCGCCGGTCGGATTTAGATTCGCGTCACCATCATTATACACTGGAAACATACGCACAAGTTTTTGATCCTCTAACTTGAAGGTGTCGTGGCCCATATACCCCTTAAAATTCTTATCTCCTTTTTCTATCGCTGGGAAATGAATCATAGAAAGGCTTTTGTCTTTATTTGAGGCAAAACCAATTATTTTCCCGTAACTGCCGGAGCCAGTTGATGTCGTGATGATATAAAGTTCTTCAAAACCATTGGTGTCAAGATCGGCCAAGAAGATGTCTGATATAGGATCCTGATCTTCGTAAACTTCCTTAAAAACGTGTTCAAAGTTTTTGGTATTGATTGCGATGGTGCTGAGGCTGCGGCCGATTGGATGGGTTTCCGATACTATAATGGTTTTACCAGTCTTCGTTTGAAACTCTCTTCGAGTATTTGATGGGCTGTCTTTCGCTTCCGTCGGGATGTCTTGGCCGTTGGATTCGACGATATCGATGATCTCAACGATCTCTCCGACCATGTGGATGCTGGCGACATCGTTTTTGACGCGGACGGTTGCTTTGACCCGCATGCCGTTCTCTTTGAAAGCCTCAGGGAGGTTGACTGGATCATAGATTCTGCCGTCATCGCCATCGATGGCAAAGAAACCGCCTTCCAGGTCTTTGTACACAACGATTCCCTGTAGTTCGATGGTCTCAACTTGAGAATGGACTGTATTATTTGGTGATGCGGTTTCATTGGACCGGGCCGGGTCAGTCTCGGAGCCAGCGGCAGACGCTGTACCGTCCCAAACCATACCTTGGTAATCCAAAATCATGCTGCCGGCCATGGGAAAGACAAAAAAAGCGATTGCCAGACCAACCGCCGTAATGGACGTTCGCTGCATTGGTATTCTCCCTTTGGGTGTTGTCTTTGAATCGAAATGCGTTTCTGTCCCTGGCCGGGCGCCTTTGATATCCCGTTGATAAGGTATGGCGTTTTTGTTGATTGATTGCTCTCTTTTATTCAATAGGATATTTTATAAGACATTCCGTGGCTTTGCTATAGTATTGCCCACAAGCACGCCCGTTTCGTCACCATTTTCGATTTGGCATTGTCTGTAATGAGTTAATAATTTAAGGCACAAATTGCCACTTTCAAGAGGCCAACCCTTTGATGGTGTATCATCCAGATAAGGGCCGTGGATGTCCAGGTCTTTCATTTGAAAGGGTTACAGCATCCCGGAATGGCAATATCTTGTAAATTTGCCATTTATGGCCCATGGGCCGAGGTGTCCGACCATTAGCCCTCACTGACTGGAGGAGCAGAATAAGCGAGAAGCAATTAAAATATTCCTCAAAAGGGATAGTTGAGTCATATGCAGTGTGCATAGTGCGGATAATCGCTGCGCAGATGCAATTATGAAAGACTTTTTTTGTGATATTAGAGGGAGAAATCAAACAAAAATGCACAAAAATTAAACCGGCATCAAACTGAATCTTTTAATGGCGGCTTTTTTTTTCAGTTCGATTTAGCAAAATTATAAGCGAAATGATGGATTGTAAGATTATTTATATAATGATATCAATATTTTGTGAAAATTCGACTAAGGGCACGAAATCTCTACTTTGATCAGAATGCAGATAGGCTAGGGGCAATATACAATTCACGGGAATTTTAGGTTTGTATGGCAGATCCAAAATACGACGGTTCAATTTTTGCCAAATTCTAAGCCCGAAAATTGTTGAATATGAACATCAAACCAGATAAAGGGATATGGCAAAATGTGGTTATGCCTTCAGGACAGAACCACAAGCCTCATTTTGAAATAAACTTCACCCGAAAAAGCGAAATTTAATCTTTTTTGAAGAGCAAACGGCATAGACAAGGATTTTCAGAGGAGGTACTCTGGACCGTAATCAGCTTGCATATAGAATTCACCCTATAGCCTTGTGTGAAGGTCTTAGGGATCTATCTGTTTGGACGTACCTATTGAACATTGGAAAGGAATGTAATTCTGCCTGCTATATTTGGTACATAGAGGGCTCACAGCTTAAAATTCTTGTTGATGCTGGAGCTACAGCCTCGATGTATGAGGAAAAAGGAATCCCTGAAACTGACCTAATTTCAGTTGAAGATGGGCTTAGTAGATTCGGCTTAAAGCCAACGGATATAGATGTCGTTATAATTACTCACTTGCATTTCGACCACATAGCCTTGGGATATTTATATAAAAATGCAAAGTTCATCGTCCAGAAGAAGGAGATTAATTATGCACGCCATCCTCACCCAGTAGATGCTCGCTACAATGATAGTAAGCTTTTCAATGACCTTAATTTGGAAATCATAGATGGTGAGAAGGAAATAGCTACGGGTATCACCGTTTTTACTACTCCGGGCCATACCCCTGGTGGTCAATCAGTTGAAATTTCGACTTTAAGAGGTAAAGCAGTTATACCTGCTCTGTGTTATCTAGATAATTTTGAGCAATCGGAGGAAATGAAAAACCGAGGATGGGAGGTAACGCCTCCAAGCATACATCATGATTCCTCAGAGGCTTATGATAGTTTGATAAAGATTAAAAATAGAGCTGATATTATTTTACCCTTACATGACCCGATATTCATCACTAAAGAAACGATTTAAATATGTATATACTTTAACCCACTCCCTAACAATTGGCTTTTTATATTGGAGTTACGGGCAGTATATTTGCTGGAAAAGGTGAACGCTAACATAGAGCCCTATGTGGTCACCCGCGTTGGCAACGATATCAAACTAACCGCCAATGAGCCTGAATTGCAGATGTCATGCAATGGTACCGTTTTCCGAAACAGGCGGGTGTTAAACGAATCCAAGCGTTGGCGGTTTCTTGCTGCACGGCCTTTTGCGGCGGGATTGTTTTTTGGCGCAATAACGACAATCTGGTTTTATTATTTTGGAGGGGCTTCAGCTATATGGAGGCTGGCAATTGATGCTGTTGCCGGGCTCTCCTTTGCCCGACTTGCCGGAGGCTTAGTCGAGGCGTCATGGAAACGGCAATTCTTATATGGGTTGATGTTCGTTTTTATCATCACCGAGCTATTGAATGTGCTCGGCTTTCCACTTCCACTTTTTCGACTATACACGGTTTTGGCGGCGCTGGCCGGCCTACTCTAGTGTATGCGGTGGGCTGGAAAAAGTAGTCATCAAAAAGACTCGGGCCTTCATGCCTGGTTGCTCAGGTTGGGCGCTCTCTTTTTTGCTGTCATTATCATTGCGGAGCTTTGGGGTAAAGCAGCACTGGCCCGGGATATCTTCCTGTCTTTGATAGATTCGATCGCAACTGCACTGGTCTTCATGTTGCTACTGTATATGATTCATGGGGTTTTAGAATGGGCATTCCACAGCTCACCCCTCAGGCTTACGACAGTGCTGTATAGGGATCCCGATTCCATCATTCGCCGTGTGGCACGCTTCCTTGACGTCGCCGTATGCGGGCTGGTTTTGCTACCTTTCCTGCTTATGATCTGGGGAGTTTAAAATAGTTTAGAAGCGGCAACAAAAGGATTGCTGACAAT
>JASFSK010000529.1:0-4152 GCA_050114455.1 Desulfobacterales bacterium
CGGCAATGCCGGATATCACAAGGGTTGCACCTGTCACCCCCGCAGAGAGAAGAAGGGTGTAAAACAATGTCCTCAAATAACGCTCGGTGATTAACATATTGAGGTAGATATGAAAGCCGTCAGGACCCCGGGACGACACCAAGGCCAGCTTCAGGAGCGGAAGAATAAAGAACGCCAGAAAAACAATCAGAAACGGGAGACTCAAAACAGTTAAATTAAAAAGGTATCTTCGATACATAGTTAGGATTGATTCAGTGAATTTTTGCCACCCCCCACCTTCAGAATCTGATGTGGAGGGGGTTGGTGAATAATCAGCGACCACCAGTAGAGCTGGGGGTATGAGGATGACCCCTTGAAGGGGCCCGGGCCACCTTGCTGATGGTGACCGCTGATTTTTGAAAAGAATTTTTCTTTCTCTTTTAGAATTGTAAATCAATTAACGCACTTCGGACAAATACCGGTCGCGAAAGCGGTTCTGAACTTGCGCCATTTTCTTGTAGTCAATAGGTTTGGCCCGCGCATACTCCGATTCCGGCAGGAATTTCGCCGCAGCTTCCTTGGATAAAGCACTGGCACGAATCGGTTTCAAATATGCATTGGCCCACACAGCCTGTCCTTTATCGGACATAATGAAATCGAGTATTTTTTTCCCGGCTTCAGGATTCGGTGAATTATTGACCAGACTCATCACATACGGCACAACGATGGATCCTTCGGCCGGAATGACAAACGCGATGTTGGCCTTGTCTTTGTACATTGCCCGGTAGGCATTGAAATCATAATCGAACAGAATCGGAATTTCACCCGACAACACCCGGGCATAGGAAGTCTGCTTAGGAACAATGGGTCGATTGGCCTTCAGCTTTTTGAAGTACTCGATTCCAGGATCAAATTTATCGAAGGAACCACCCAGAGCCTGATTTGCCGCCACGGCCGATGCGTAACCGACAAATGCTGAGGTGGGATCGAGATATCCGATCATGCCCTTATAGTCCGGTTTGAGAAGATCCGCCCAGGACTGTGGTACAGGCGCACCGCCTAAAGCATCCTTGTTCACGAAGAATCCGATCGTACCGAAATGGATGGTAAACCAGGCACCGTCGGGATCTTTCAGACCAGCTGGGATTTCATCCCAGTAGGCCGGCTTGTATTCAGCAACCACGCCGGCTTCCTTGGCTTTGATGCCGAAGGAAACACCGTAGTAAGCTACATCGGCTACGGGATTGTCTTTTTCTGCAATGAGTTGGGAAAGGGTCTGGCCGGAATTTTTGTTGTCATGGGGTACGGTGATGTCCAGGTTATCTTTGATGGCCTCGAGCTGGCTGGCCCAGTCAGCCCACATCGGCGGGCAGTTATAGCAAATCGCATTGTCGCCTGCAGATGCTAAGCCGGCAGCAATCAAAAACATTATTACTGTTACCATTCCAAAATAAAATTTCCGTTTCATGTGATCCTCCTTTGTTGTGTTTTCATGGTTATTTGTCGATTCGATACGATCAGCCGCAATAAGAGGGCACCCTCAATTAGATGCCGCATTGAAAGTGATCTTCTTTTTTGACCGCGTATATCTCCCCTGCACCGATAACCAGGCAGCACATGGCCATTAAGATTACCGACATGGCCGCAGCGCCTGGAAAATCGGTACCGGTGCCGGATATTTTACTGTAAAGCTGCAGCGGCAAAATATTGACCTGGGTGCCTACCAGCGCCAAGGCCGTCCCATAGGCGCCGATGGCGACGGCGGCCACGAGGCAATAGGCTGCCACCGCCGCCGGAAATACCTGGGGGATCAGGATGTCGAAAAAGGCCCGTGCCCTTCCCGCACCCAATGTTTCGGCCGTGATGATCTGGGTACGGTCGAAGTTCACCAATACGGGAAGCATCATCAGCACCACTCGCGGTATCAGGTAATACGAGTATGCAAACCCCAATCCCATTGGGCTGTATAAAAATCCGGCCACCGCTGCGGAACTGATTCCGAGATGTTCCAACGACAGAGTGACAAATCCTGCCCGGCCGAAAGCAAGGATGAAACCATACGCCACAATGAGGCCGGAGAATGTGAGCGGTAGCGATATCCAGAATAGAATTGTTGTTCTGATTTTTTCCGGCAATGTCGACAAGTGCCATGACACCAGGAAGCCGACCACCAGGGAGAAACCCGGCGTCAGCGTGCCAAGGAGCAATGTCCCCCGCAGTCCTTTCAGGAAAATGGGGTCCCGGAAAATTCTAGAAAATTCAACGCCACCGCCTTGGAAAGCCTCTTTCATCACGACAGTAAGTGGCAGAATAAAAAACAGACCAAAAACGGCCATGGCGGGAAGTGCCATGGCCACAAGCCGCCCCTGGCCGCCTAGACTAGTTGCCCAGTATTTCTTTAGCCCAACTGTCATTGATCTCGGGTTTGCGGGCTGCTGCCTTTTTGATGTCCAACGGACGTAACTGGGGTGCTTCAGGAAATCTGGCAGTTATGTCAGGCGGCATGACGACACCCGGTACAGACGGACGGACGAATCCTTCGGCAAATGTTGTTTGACCTTGATCGGTCATGATGTAATTGAGCCACAACTTACCGGCGTTGGGATTCGGACAGTTTTTTACGAGGCTGATGGCATAAGGGGCTGCAACAGTTGCTTCCTGAGGCAGGACAACCGCAACCGAGTTTCCCATACCGTCTTTGTACCTCGCTTTTAGCCCATCATTTTCGTAGCCGATCCATATCGGAATTTCGCCCTTGATAAATTTGGCATACGGTGTTGTGCCCTCGATACGCAGCACGTTGCCGGCGCTGTGAAGTCTGGCCAGATATTCGATTCCGGGTCTGATGTTCTCCATATCGCCCCCATTGGCATAATTGGCGGCAAACGTTAAAACCTGGCCCTGGCCGGTCGTCCGAGGATCCAGATAGACAATACTATTTTTATATTCCGGCTTCAGCAGGTCCGCCCAGGATTGAGGTACATTTTTCACGAGGTTGGTGTTGACCAGAAATGCGATTGTCAGCTGGTGAATGACAAACCACTCTCCTTCGGGATGGCGATAAACTACCGGCAGCTTCTCAAAGTTGACGGGCTTGAATCCTTCTACGAGTCCCTTATCAGAAGCGTCTACAGCAGAACCGGCAAAATAATATGCGGTGTCCGCTTGCGGACGTTTGCGGGCCTTCTCGAGAGCGACGACGGTCGCACCGGATCCAAGGTCATTGTAAGCCATTTCCACATTCGGGTAGCGTTTTTTAAAGCGTTTGAACATGACCCCCCAGTTTGCCCACGTCGGACCGGTATCAAAAGAAACCACCATACCTTCTTGGGATGCCGCATCGTAAAGCGCCTTTTCACCGGGATACAATTCGTCCCACGCATTTGAGGATATCGAAAATACGAATAGCATGACAGTTGCCATCACGACCCTAACCAGATTTTTCAAGTTCATTTCTAGCCTCCTTTTTCAGTTATGGATATTGACTGTCCTTGCCAATGGCAGGAATAAATTGTATTTTTTCAGGTGGTATGTGGACGGTATGGATCTCACCACGCTGGTCGGTTGTACCGATAAGCATCTGCCGACCGACTGTCATATCGAACTGCCGGACGGCACCAAGAAAGCGATCCCGCCGAATGGGACCTCGAAAGGTGTTGATACCGCCAGGTGACGGACCGAGCATGACATTCTCGGGACGGATCAGAACCGTGACGTGGCTACCGGGTTCATAGCTGTGGGGCGAAGTTTTCAGATTGCTGAAGGGAAGTACAACCGTGCTTGAATCGAAGATCGTCGCTTCCCAGAGGTTCGATCGGCCGACAAAAGCAGCGATGCTTCGTGTGGCAGGGTGGTCATACAACTCCTCAGGGGTGGCAATCTGCAGCAGCCGTCCGGCCTCCATCACCGTAACGCGATCTGCCATTGAAAGTGCCTCCTCCTGATCGTGGGTGATGTGAATTGTGGTGATTTCCTGCTCGCGCTGAAGTCGCAGGATTTCATCGCGCATTTCTCCGCGAAGGCCTGCATCCAAAGCTGACAGCGGCTCATCCAATAGTAGTGCCCGAGGTTGAAAAACGAGCGCCCGCGCCAGTGCCACACGCTGCTGTTGACCACCGGATAGGGTCTTCGGATAACGTTGACCCAGATCATCGAGCCCAACTCGTTTCAGGG
>JASFSK010000530.1:0-4144 GCA_050114455.1 Desulfobacterales bacterium
AGTTCATCAAATAGCCGATCAATCGCTGTTTGGCAGGTATGGATCGCCAGGGACAGTTCCTCAATTTTTGGACCGTCCTGGTTCTGAGACGCCTGCTGCATGGACTCGTTGAGAGAGCTTAATTCTACTTCACGATTTTCGATGTCATTTTCCAGCCGGGAGATTCGATTTTGCAGGGGTTTAACGGCTTTGGAGCGCTGCGCAATGATATCTGAACGTTGACGCCGTACTTCTTTTTTTGTTTGTTTTGCCCTGTTTCCCGTATGATTGGATTTCGATCGGTCTTTTGGTGAGGAACTGATTTCATCCTGCCAACCCCATTTGTCGAGAAACACCTGGTAACTTCCCTCGAATGTTTTTATGGAATCACCCTGAAACACAATGAGTCTTTCGGCCAAAGAATGTAAAAACATCTCATTGTGGGTTACCATAATGACGGTGCCATCAAAGTTGTCGATAGCCGCAAGCAGCGCATCGCTGGATTCCATATCCAGGTGATTTGTGGGCTCATCGAGGAGCAGCAGATTGGCCGGGGTAACCAGAAGCTTGCCCAGCATTACCCGACTTTTTTCACCTCCCGACAAAACACTAATCTTTTTCAGGGCGTCATCTCCGGGAAACAACATGGCACCGCAAATATCTCGTGCATGCTGTCGATCGACATCGGGTTGTGAATAGAGTATTTCCTCCTCGACCGTTCTGGCGTCAATCAGGCTTTTGACATTGGTTTGCTCAAAAAAGCCTTTTCTAACTGCCGGGTGATAGTCGATCTGACCGGATTGCGGATTCAATCCCCCAGCCAGTAACTTTAGCAGGGTTGTCTTACCCCTGCCATTTTTCCCGACCACACAGATTTTCTCCCCCGCTGGTATGGTGATGCTAAAATTCTTGATGACCGCTGTTCGGCTGTCATATGAAAAGTCTAGATTTCGAGCCCTCAATACTTGTTTGGCTGGGAAGGGATGGTAGCGAAAGGAAAATTCAAGGAATTTAAGTTGTTCAAGTTTATCTTTTTTTTCCATTTTTTTGAGGGTCTTGACGCGAGACTGCACCAAATTTGCCAGTCTGGCTTTGGCTCGAAATCGGGTGATAAACTGTTCAATTTCCCGACGACGGCGATCGTCGTTGACTCTCGTTTTTTCATAGACCTCTTCATCTTGGGCGATCTGAACATAATATTTGGCCGTATTGCCGGTAATTTTTCGTAACCTGTGGCGGTGTATCCCGATGGTATGAGTCACCAATTTGTCCATGAAGCCTCTGTCATGGGTGATCAACATCAGCTCGTGGGGCCAATTGCTTAAAAATTGTTGAATCCATCGGATAGAGGTAATGTCCAAAAAATTTGTGGGCTCATCCAACAACAGGAGATCCGGCTCTGACACCAGCGCCTTGACCAGATTCAGCCGTACCTGGAGGCCTCCTGAAAATTCTGCGGGATGGCGCTGAAAGTCTTTTGCGGTAAACCCCAAGCCGGCCAGGATTTTTTCAACTTTCCAGGAATGATCCTTTTCATGATCGGGAAGTGCTCGCATCCCTTCAGCTAAAGCGGTTTCAGCATCAAACTCGAGATGCTGGCGTACATATACGATGCGATAATTCTTTGGGATTGCGACATAACCGGCATCCGGCTGTTCCTCGCCGGTGATCAACCGGAAAAGGGTCGTTTTACCATGACCGTTTTGCCCGACGAGACCGATGCGCTCCCTGGAGTTGATTGAAAATCCGATCCCATCAAATATGAGGCGGTCTCCAAAACTTTTCGTCAGATTCTCTACTCGGATCATATCTCTTTTCTAAACAAAGCTGACTCACGGCTGCTTGCTGCCGGCAGCGATTCATTCCTCCAACCCGGCTACCTTAAAGCACTGACGGGATTCTAATTTTTTTTCAAGTTTTCAACTGACTCATTCCGTAACAGGATACCACCGATGGAAATCATTGTCATCTTGAAAAACCCTGTCCTGGCACTCGGCAGACGCACCATCAATATGATCATGGGACTGGGCCGAATCGGCACTGGATGTCGAGCAAGTAATCAGCCATTATGCCTTTGGTGGTGTTTGAACAATCTCAACGTTCTATTTTATCGGGTATCGGCCAAATATATCGAAGCCACATTTCATAGCTCTTGACAAACCAAGGTTACTTGATATTTTATTATCGCGTTTGATGAACGGAAAGCCGATAGGGTCAACTTTCGGGCATCAGTTTTCCCATTATCGCAACGATAGGGCAACCGAAAAGCTTGCCACCACGGCCGTCCGGAACGGATAGAAAAATTGTCTAAAACGTTGCGCAGGATCAGGAGGTCAATCATGCCAGAGGAAGAAAAGGGCTTTGTGGTAAAGGATCGCCGAATGTTTACCGAAGAAGAAAAAGAGGCCGAAGCGAACGATGAAAAGACCCAGGCCCAACCCCCAACCGACGAGGGTGCCGAATCCCAACAGGCAACCGAGAAACCAGCGGAACCAGATTCATCGGAGCCGCCAGCCGCCGAGAAACCAGAAGAACAGCCACCATTTCCAGAAATCAATTTTCCCACTTTTATCGTTTCTTTAAATGCCTCGGCGCTGCTACATCTGGGTGCGATCGAGGATCCGACCACCGGCCAGAAAACCAAGAATCTGGAGATGGCAAAACAAACCATCGATATTTTAAGTATGCTTGAGGAAAAAACTGTCGGCAATTTAAACGATGAAGAAAAAAATTTGCTTAAGAACATGCTTTACGATCTAAGATTGATGTACGTGAAAGAAAAAGGGTAGGACCGATATTTTGCGGTCCACTGTTTTAGCCAGACCGCTGCGGTGGTCAATTTAACTGTCAAATGCTGTTCCAAATTGGTGTGCTTTAACGAACGGCAATTCGAGCGTTAATGAAAATCGTGTCTCCTGCCAAAATTAACCTGTTCCTTCATGTTACCGACAAACGACCTGACGGTTACCACGAACTGTTTTCCCTGATGTGCTGTGTGAATCTTTTCGATACCATTCATCTGGAGTTTGACCATCGTCATATACAAATTGAATCCTCTGATCCTCAAATACCTTTAGATGAAACCAATCTGGCCTGCAAGGCTGCTTCCGTGTTTTTTGGGGCATTGGGTGTCGCCGACGGTTTAAAAATTTTCATCGAAAAATCCATTCCGGTGGCAGCCGGCCTTGGCGGCGGAAGCAGTAACGCCGCCAGTGTTCTCATGGGGCTGAACCAACACTACGGCTATCCATTTTCCCGCAATGAGCTGATGGCGATCGGTCTTGGACTCGGCGCTGATGTACCCTTCTTTGTTTTCGGCAAACCGGCCCTTGCCTCCGGTATCGGAGAGAAACTAGAGGCCTATTCCGGAGCCCTGCCGTTTCATTTCGTATTGGTGTATCCCGGGTTTTTGGTTTCGACCGCAGAAGTTTTTCAAAATCTTAATTTGGGATTGACAAAGTGCAAAAAAAAAATTAAAGAACCCTTTTTAACAAATTTTGGCTTTAATTCAGACTTGCATCTGTGTAACGATCTTGAAACCGTAACTGCATCTAAACATCCGGTGATCATTTCCATCAAGAAGCAGCTTCTAACGCTCGGCGCCGAGGGGGCCCTGATGACGGGAAGCGGGCCCACCGTGTTTGGCCTATTTTCAGATTTACAAACAGCCGAAAGAGCAAAGCAGGCGCTTGGTGAAAACACGGCCTGGGATGTTTTCGCATGTGATGTTTACAATGGATCTTGTCCCGACGGAGAATGATTGCAGACATCTGCTCAAAGAGTCTGTAAATGCGGTATTAAATGGATGCAGGTTTGTCCTGAACCAATGGGGCGTCGTCAAGTGGTAAGACACAGGATTTTGGTTCCTGCATTCGGAGGTTCGAATCCTCCCGCCCCAGCCATAACATATAGCTTGGTCTGCGGTGGATTAATGGTGATTTAATATGGAAGGCATGTCAATATTTGCGGGTAATTCCAACCCGGCGCTCGCAAAAAAAATATGCGAATATCTCAGTTTACCGCTTGGGGGGGCCGAGGTTAAAACATTCAGTGACGGCGAGATTCAAATCGAAATCATTGAAAACGTGCGCTTGAAAGATGTTTTCGTGCTGCAATCCACCTGTGCCCCGGTGAATGACAATCTGGTCGAGCTGTTGTTGAAGAT
>JASFSK010000531.1:0-4138 GCA_050114455.1 Desulfobacterales bacterium
TGGATGATGAGATGAAGTACATCCAGACAAATAAAATGATGGAAACCAATGTTGACGGCGTGTTTGCGGCCGGTGACATTTGCGGTCCACCATGGCAGATGGCCAAAGCCGTGGGCGAAGGATGTGTGGCCGGTATTGGCGCTGCCAGCTATGCTAAGAAGATGGCGAGACAGGTATGATCTGGGCCTTGTGAAAATCCCTCACTACATGTCCTCTAATTTAACCTTCATCACATCGCAATCCGTTATGCGCGTTGCCGATCGGCGAGAAACTGTAAAATTGAAACGCACACAGAGACTCGTATTTTAGGAGCATTGACATGGCCGGAAAAACAATTCCGCATCGAGATCAAACACCTCGTGAGCATAAATGGGATCTAACTGCCCTATTTCAATCCGACAAAGCATGGGAAACTGAATTTGTCGACGTCGAAAAACAGCTACCGTCTTATCGAAAATACAAAGGTCATTTGAAAGATTCGGTGCTGAGTTTAAAGGAGGCTATTGAGTTTCATCTGAGGCTTAACCGCCAGATTGAAGCCCTTTACACCTACGCCCATCTAAAAAGTGATGAGGACAAATCCAATCAGCTTTATCTGGGTTTCCAGCAGAGGGCTCTAAATTTGCTGACTCGTTGTGCAGAAATGTCCAGCTTCATGACACCGGAAATCCAATCCATCCCCGATGAAACCATTGACCAGTTCATGGAAGATCCCTCTATTGCTGAATTCAAATTTTATCTTGAAAAAATTCTGCGATACAAACCTCATACCTGCAGTGAAATGGTAGAAAAGGTTCTGGCAATGAGCCGGGAGATCGCAAGTGCACCGTCCCAGGTATTCGGTCAGCTTGATAATGTCGATTTAAAATTCGGCACCCTTACTGATGATCACGGAAAAGAATCTGAATTGAGTCACGGGAATTTTATGACGTTCCTGACCAGCCCGAGCCGTAAGCTCCGTAAGAAAGCCTTTTTCCAGTTTTACCAGGCATACGAGGATCATAAACATACACTGGCAGCAACCCTGTCAAACTCGATTAAAAAGGACCATTTTTATGCGAGGGTTAGAAATTTCGATACTTGTCGGGTTTCATCTCTTTTCGCTGACAACATCCAGGAGGCGGTCTATGATAACCTTATCGATTCCGTGAAAAGAAATCTGAAACCATTATTCCAATATTTAAACTTCAGAAAAAGCACCCTCGGGATAGAGGCGCTTCACTTTTACGACACTTATGTTCCGATAATAGAAGATGTCGAATTCAAAATGCCCTATGAAGAGGCTGTTGATTTGGGAGTCGCTGCAATGGAGCCTTTAGGGAAGGAATATTGCAACATTCTTAAACAAGGCCTTTTGGGCGGTTGGGTGGATCGATATGAGAACCGGGGTAAAAGAAGTGGTGCTTATTCTTCCGGCTGCTATGACTCTCCACCATACATTCTGCTTAACTATGACAATCAAAACCTGAACAGTCTTTACACCCTAATCCACGAAGCCGGCCACTCCATGCACTCCTACTACGCCAGAAAATATCAGCCATATGTGGACCATGACTATACGATATTTGTGGCTGAGGTGGCCTCTACCTTCAATGAAAATCTACTGAGCAGGTATTTGCTGGAAATATATAAAGACAATCCAAAGATGCAGGCATTTATACTGAACCGGGAAATAGACAATATCCGGGCGACTCTTTTCAGACAAACTATGTTTGCGGAGTTTGAACAGATCACCCATGCGATCGTTGAAGACAACGGTCCCCTAACGCTGGAAGTGATGACCGATAAGTATAGCGAACTGCTTCAAATTTATTTCGGCGACAGCCTGGTTATAGATCCCGAATTGTCGCTCGAATATTTACGGATTCCGCACTTTTATTCCCCTTTTTATGTATATAAATATGCGACGGGAGTCTCCGCGGCGACGACACTTGCGAAAAATGTGATTGTCGAAGGTGAGCCAGCCCGGCGATCGTATCTTGATTTCTTGGCGTTGGGCGGCAGTAAATTCCCTCTGGATCAACTTATGGATGCCGGCGTCGACATGACTTCCCCAGAACCAATCGATCAGGCTATTTCGCATTTTGAGAGTTTAGTAGAGCTTCTGATTAAGGCGGGCTAAAAGGAATACTCGGGTAATTGGTGAATTCGATTGGTAGTGTCACGGATGGCAAGTGCCAGGGCTGTGATTGGAATCTGGGAAGCTGCGATAAAGGCCCAAGAGCTTTTGTCATTCTTCGGTACCAATCGCCAACCAACCTTTCACATTCAGCATATTTCAAGACAGGACAAAGCCGTCTTTTTTCGGCCGGATTCGCCTGGCGTGAGATTCACAACCGCATCCAGCCATTTGCTGATGATCGGATAATTAAAATACGGAATTAATAAACTTCTTGACATTTTAGCCAAATCCGATATTACCGATCATAATGCCATGGATTTATTGGCTTTATTGAATCACTTGTCTGATTTTTGATATGGATCTCTATATTTTTTTGAAATCTGACGTGTGAACCCAATTCAGCAAGTACTTCTTGTCCTTTAGTTGCGGAGTAGACATCTACCCCTGCTAGCCGCAGGGTGAATTATAATGCATCGTAATCATCTTTCCGAGTATGCTTCTAATTCGAATTAAAATATCTATATCCGCTGAGCTTGGGTTTTTGCTGCTGCAAATGAGGAGGACCAGCTGATGTCGGAATATATTGTCAAGCCCGGTGATACACTATTTAAAATTGCGACTAGTACTTTAGGTGCTGCCGGAAAATGGCGTATTCTAGCGGAACTCAATAGTATCGTCAATCCGGGCAAACTAAGAGTGGGCAAACGTCTGCAGTTGCCGGATGAGGTGTCCGAGGCTCCAAGCGTTGTCAACACATCTGCGGGAACCAGGCCTGCCGCCAAAGAACGCGTTCGAATAAGCACCGAAAATAAGGTTGTTTACGCAACACTTCTGGCAAAGCATGAAAAAATTTTTTTAGGCCGTTTACACCGTAAAGGCATGTACCGTGTCGGATTTCAGGAACCTGAGGCGTTTATCAGCAATCATAGGGAAAAATTATTGGAAGTAAATCTGACCGACTCTGAAATGAATGTCATTTTTGCGACATCTGAAAATGAAGGTAACTTAGATGCCGTCAATACCTGGGACAATCAATTTATCAGCTTTGGTATGTTGCAATGGACTGCTGGCAGTTCTGGTAAACCCGGTGAACTGCCCGCATTACTACAGATAGTAAAGTCACTTTATCCGGACGATTTCCAACACTACTGGGGACAATTCGGTCTCGATGTAGTGGATACCAATCATAAAACCGGGTGGTTTAGCTATCGCGGGAAAAAATTGACATCCGGCGCTGATAAAGCCATGCTTCGGGAGCATATTTGGGCTTACCGGTTTGCCCGTGCCGGAGCCGACATTGAAATTCAAGCGGCCCAGATCCTGCATGCTATCAATCGCATCAATCAGTTTTACTTCGTAAGGTCTTCCAAGCTACACGGCTATGCTTTGTCTGATTTGATTACTTCGGAATATGGAGTCGCGCTGATGCTGGATAACCATGTCAACCGTCCGGGATATTTGCGTGGTTGCGTGGCTGCAGCGTTGGAGCGTAGTAATCTGACAGCCGATATCTTGGCTCAAGGTGGCGATGAAGAAGAACAGCTTGTTGTTAAAAACTATTTGGATATCCGACAAACTTATGGCAAGTACCCAATGACTGACGCAAGGCAAAGGGCTTCTGTTAGCCGTGGGTACGTGGTAGATGGAATTATCTCTGACAATCGGGGATCTTTTATTTCTAGCCTGAGGGATTAAAAGAAAGGAGAAAAAATGAATAAAGCAGTTGTTTACACATCGAAAGCAAGAATAGAACGTTTAAAAGGCCCGTTGCGACGTGCTTATCTACCTCAAGTGGAATCGCCGGTTTTGTTCGGAGTGCATTCCGAAGTTGCCGAACATTACGGTGTTGACCCCGAGGTCCATCTTCCTCAGGCAACCACTTTAGATTATGTGGTTGCTTCAGCCGGCGGCTGACTGACCGGCACGTTTGGCGGCGCGCTGGAAGCGCGCAAGATTCCTGCCGGAGAAGGCTTCTTATCCTCGGAGGTAATGGGCGAAATTGAAAAAGACGGAAGC
>JASFSK010000532.1:0-4135 GCA_050114455.1 Desulfobacterales bacterium
ATGGATTCAAAAAAAATTGAAAGCAGGTTGGATTGAGTATCACGAAATCCAGCAAAGTAAGGTGTTGGCTCTACCCAACCTACGAAAAAACCGCATGTCATTTGTTTGGGTCATTCGATATTGTTTCGGGTTTCGCATTTCGTGCTTCGGATTTATGATTCTCTATTCAAAAATCACAAATGACTTGTATAATTATTACATTTTGGTATTCTTTTCCTTACTATACTCACCGAGGTGTGCATCACCACAAATTAAATAGTATTCGATGAAAAAAATGAACATCAAGCCATTTTTAACAGGAGTATATGATATGAGTTTGGCAGATAAAATTATTAGTAATATAAAAACGTTGCCGGAGTCTAAACAAATAGAGGTTTTGGATTTTATCGAATATTTGAAAATAAAAACAGCTCGGCAAGAAAATACTGGATGGTCAAATTTTTCTCTATCATCAGCAATGCGTGGATTGGAAAAGGAAGAATCACCCTATTCGCTTAATGATCTGTGATGCATAACAGCCCACCAGACCGGTGAAGCCCTGGGCGTTACTCACCTTATTGTGATTCTCGCCGGCATCATCTTATCCTTTGATTACGTGCCGATTTAATGTCTGCATCAATTTTAGCGGGCCCGTTTTTATTCGATTCCGATATTTAGAAAATTTCGCCTGCAGACAAACGCTTCAAAAAATCATTCAGGGGCAGTACATCAATCCCGTCAAAGTGGTAAGCCCGCTTGCCGGTGTAAATGCCTATCATCTTATCCACGTGGATATTGTCGTGGATACTCAACGACCGCATGGTGCGTTCCCAACTCCGGTCCCATTTTTCAGACAGCTTCACTTCCAGACACACAATGCGGGCCTTGGTTGCACCCTGTCGTTTGCGGGTTTCAATGATGAAATCGATCTCGGATCCGCTGGCCGTGCGATAAAAAAAGATGGACCGGTTGCGGTTCTGGGTAAGGTTGTAGACCCGCAATTCGTGGTAAATCAGGTTTTCCAGAGCCCTGCCAAGCCAGAGCCGGTCCACCGGGTCAAAAACAAGGCCGGCTGCCGCCCTGGCAACCCCCGGGTCAAACCAATAAAATTTGGGATGGGTCTGTTCACGAATTTTGAGATTCGGCCGATATGCCGGAAGGAAATGACCCAGGAGCGTATCCTCTAAAATGGAGAAATAGACATCCACGGTACTTCTAGGCACGGCAGCATCACGGGAAATGTTTTGTCTGTTAACCAATTGACCATTTAGCTGACCGGCAATGTTTAAAAAACGTAAAAATGGTGGTAAACGTCGGACAATGCCTTCTTCCTTAATTTCTTCCTTGATGTAAGTATTGACGTATGCGTTCAGAATATCGGCAGCATTCTCCCGATCCACTTGAACATAGGGCAAAAACCCCCACTCTAGACAAAATTCTGGCTCGAAGGCATAGCCAAGTTCATAACATGAAAAAGCATCCAGATAGCGAGTGGAGGCCCGACCACCCAGAAGATTGACGCCACCCCGGCGCAGTTTTCTGGCCGAGGAACCGCATAAAGCAAAACGCCATCTTTTCAACTCGATCAGGCGGTGCACTTCATCCAGAAGGGCTGGAATTTTTTGGATTTCATCAACCACAATCCATGAATTTTCGGGCCGCTCTCCTACCATGGGACCCAAATGATCTGGGTATTGGGAAAGCTCTAAAAATAGGGATGAATCAAGTAAATCAAAATAGGACGCTGCGGGTAAGGAGTTTTTCAACCAGGTGGTTTTGCCGACACCGCGGGGGCCAAAAAGGAAAAAGGAACGATCGGGGACCTGCAACAGACGTTTTAGTTGTGTTTTTATCATACTTCAATCATACAATTATCTTGTAAAATTACAATGCAATTTTACAAGATAATTGTAAAAATGAGATTTAGCCGTTGTTTCTCTTTGATTGTATGTCATTCCTTAACGCAACTCCATAACGCAGATACAGGACGTAAACAACGTCAGCGCGGGTTTTGATTGCAAACGGGATAACACATGCGGGTTGGAACGCTTTTTTACCAATTCACCGAGTATATTCGTATCAAGCAGATACATTATGATGTGTCAAAAAATCAAAATTTCATTATAGCGTCATTCCGGCGAAGGCCGGAATCCAGTAAATTCATAAAATTCTGGATGCCGGATCTGTCATCCCGGACCTGATCCGGGACCGGCATGACAAATTCGGAATTTTTTGCAAAATCAACAAAGTTCTTATATGTTTCATACGAATTCGTTGGGTTCGCTAATTTTGGCGCTATCTCATAAAATTGAGAAACACTATGTTATAAAAAACCGACAAATTTGGTGAAAATTTCCCGCTTAACCCAACATACGATTGAGGATAATTTCTACGGTTGACAGTCAACCCGTCAAGGTGTATTAATAAGTGTATAAAGAGGTGTATAATGAGAACCAACATCATACTGGATGACAACCTGGTCCAGGAAGCATTTAAATACAGCGGCGTAAAAACCAAAAAAGATCTCATTCACCTGGCACTAAAGGAATTCGTCGAGTGCAGACGGAGGTTAAACCTTCTGGATCTTGAAGGAAAAATCCAGTTTGCCAAGGATTATGATCATAAAAAACTCAGAGAACGGCAATGATACTGGTTGATACATCGGTTCTGATCGATTTTTTCAAAGGGAATAAAAATCCGCCCGCGGTTGGATTCAAATCTATTTTGGAACAGGATATCCCATTTGGCATTACCGCTTTGGCCTACCAGGAAATTCTGCAAGGGGCTAAGTCGGAGAAAGAATATGCCGGTCTGAAAAAATATTTAAGTTCCCAGCGCTTTTTTCATCCCATCAACCCCATTGAAACCGCCGCAAAAGCCGCCAAAATTTACTTAAAGTGTCGAAAAAAAGGAATCACTGTTAGAAGCACGGTGGATTGTTTGATCGCCCAGATTGCAATTGAAAACAAGCTGGTCCTGCTGCACAATGACAAGGATTTTGACGCCATGGCGGCTGTGACACCCATCAAACTTTTCGATGTAAAGTTATGGCAAAGAGTCTTGCGATAGGTCGGCTAAATATGCAAAATTGCCGGCACGTCTATTCTTGGTACGCAAAATGAACCCAAAAACACACCCCCAAAATAATAATCCCGGCAAAAATACGGCGACAGCCATTTCAAAAATGACGGCGTCTCCCCGGCTGCAGATGGTGTTGCTGGTGTTTTTCACTAGCCTGCTGTACGCCAACATCCTCTTCAACGGATTTGTGTATGACGACTATGCCATCATCGTTGAAAACAAACACATTCAAGAACCGCTAAAAAATTTACCGGCCCTCTTCAACCGGGGCTATTTCGACATCGCCGCCGGTGAAGCCAGTTACCGGCCCATCGCCACCCTATCCTATTATTTAATCTATGCCGTTGCCGGTCTGAATCCCTTCTTATATCACCTTTTCAGCATGATCATCCACGTGGCGAATGTCATCTTGGTATATTTGCTGATCGGCTGCATGGCCAAGAATAAATGGATCGCCCTGACGGCGGCGGCCCTGTTTGCGTGCCATCCGGCCCTGACCGAAGCGGTTGCGGTCATCTCATACAACGAAGACCTGCTGACAGCTTTTTTCTTTTTGCTGGCATTCTGGTTTTACCTCAAATTAGGCAGCGATGGATTCAAATCAAATACCAAGTACTATGGGCTCTCCTTGATTTGTTTCTTGCTTGGATTGCTTTCCAAGGAAATGGCGATTACGCTGCCGGTCATCCTGGTGCTTTATGATGTGAGTTTAAGAAACGAGACCGGCAAACCCTCTTTTTCTTTGCAAAAGGTCATCAAAACCTTCAAAGATCGGGGACTTTTTTATGGCGGCTACCTGGCGGTCAGCCTGTTTTACCTGCTGATCCGCTTTTTCATTTTATATGATCCCCAGAAATCCATAAAATCATATTCCGGCAATTGGCTTGAAAGGATCATTTATCTGCCTGATCATATTTTCAGTTTTATTAAGCTGGCCGTTGTCCCGGTCCATTTGACTGCCGATTATGTATTCTCCTATCCGCTCCGATTTTTTTCAGCTTCAAATCTCAGCGGGTTTATGGTCGTCACCGGGCTGGTTGGTGGCAGTGTTTTTATTTTTAAGTATTCGAAGGGA
>JASFSK010000533.1:0-4129 GCA_050114455.1 Desulfobacterales bacterium
TAGACCCGCAATGACTTTAGCCGTGCGCAGCATGTCAGCCTTGCTCTCATTTGGCAGTCCTAAAATCACATGAGCACATATCTTGATACCTCTGTTGAGCGATTTTTTAACCGCTTCTTCAAAAGACCGATAATCGTGTCCTCTATTAATTAATTCAAGGGTTTTATCACTGGCAGATTGCAAACCGTATTCAATCCAGATCAGGTAGTCCGACGCATACCCTTGTAAAAGGGCTAAGACCGAATCGTTGACACAATCTGGCCGAGTGCCGATAGACAATCCGACAATATCTTCAACAGACAACGCCTCATCATAAAGGCGCTTGAGGATTTCCGGCGGTGCATAGGTGTTGGAAAAAGATTGAAAATAGGCAATAAACTTCTTAGCCTTATACCTCCGGGAAAGGAAGTCTTTGCCCTGCAAAAGCTGTTCGGTCACCGAAATCCCGCTGGCAAAGGCACCGGTACCTGAACCGCGGTCATTACAGTATATACAACCGTGGTTGGAAAGTGTCCCATCCCGATTGGGGCATGTTAGGCCAGCATCAACGGTTATCTTTTGAACCCGGCAGCCAAAAAGGGAACGTAAGTACGTATTAAGGTCATTATAGCGATTGTGCATTGGAGCTTGCTAAAGCTTGACCGTACCTGTGCTCACAAGTATAATGCTGACACGAAGGTCATCGGCAATTGGTCACTGATACGGAATGGGATTGATGTCTGCTTGATTAAATCTTGATTTATATCCTCAGCCGTAATTTCTTGTAAATATTACCATAGCAAGTTGAGACTGACAAGTCGTCCGTTGTCATGATTCAGGAGCATAATCATATAATGATGGAATGTACCAGTTGATCTAACTGCATTTAGGGCAAAGCGGAATCTGGTAGGACGATTCCTGCCCGACTTTAAATAATTGTCATACGAGGTTCGGCTATATACGCCTGACCTCAAACAACAGACAACAGAACATAAATGAACCAGAATTTCTCTAATGCAAAAAACCATGACATCATCGTGATTGGTGCCGGACATGCCGGATGCGAAGCGGCATTGGCGGCAGCCCGGATGGGGTGCCAGGTACTGTTGGTTGCCATTGATCTCGACAAGTTAGCCGCCATGCCCTGCAGCCCTTCAATCGGCGGTATGGCCAAAGGTCAATTGGTAAAAGAGATCGACGCCTTGGGGGGTGAAATGGCCAAGATCACTGACAAAACAGCCATTCAATACCGCACGCTGAATACCAAAAAAGGCCCGGCCGTACATTCTTCCCGTACCCAAAACGATAAAATTCGCTATCACATAGCTATGAAAGCGGCTATCGAAACTCAGCCGAACCTCAATCTCAAACAAATGATGGTGGAAGAGTTGATTGTGGAAAATAAATGCATGATGGGAATCAAGGATCAGACCGGCTTTGAATATCAAGCACCAATAGTGATTTTAGCGACCGGAACCTTTCTATGCGGCTTGATTCATATCGGGTTTAAATCTATCGCGGCAGGCCGGGCCGGTGAGTTCGCCTCCTATGGCCTGGCCGATAGCCTTAGGAATTTGGGATTCCGACTCGAACGTCTCAAAACCGGCACGCCACCACGGATCAAGAAATCGAGTATAGATTTCAGCAAATTTTCTGTTCATGATTCTGATTCCCGACCGAAACCTTTTTCTTTTTTTACCAACAAGATAACGTTGCCCCAATTGCCCAGCTATATCGGGCACACCAGCCAGAGCAGCCACGAGATCGTGCGCAAAAACCTTCGGCACTCAGCCTTATACGGTGGCGTCATCAAAGGGACCTCGGCCCGCTATTGTCCCTCTTTTGAGGACAAAATCGTAAAATTTCCCGAAAGAAACCGACATCAAATCATTCTGGAACCCGAAGGACTGGACACCGAAGAAATCTATGCCAGCGGTCTGGGCAACAGTCTGCCTCAAGATATTCAGATTGAATTGGTAAGATCGATCGAAGGTTTAGAATTTGCTGAAATCATGCGGCCCGCCTATGCCATTGAATACGATTACGCCAATCCCATCGGACTTAAACCAACCCTGGAAGCCAAACATATAAACGGACTGTTCCTGGCGGGACAAATTAACGGGACCTCGGGATATGAAGAAGCCGCCGCCCAAGGGCTGTGGGCTGGCATTAATGCTGCCTGCAAAGCGCAGGCAAGGCCGCCGTTTATTCTGGACAGATCCCAGGCATATATGGGGGTCATGATTGATGACCTCGTTACAAGAGGGACTAAAGAGCCTTACCGGATGTTTACCAGTCGAGCGGAATATCGTCTTATGTTGCGGGAAGACAACGCCGACTTGCGCTTAATGGGCATCGGCCACGAACTCGGACTGATAGATAACATGACTTTTAAAAAGATGAAGACTCGTAAAGAACAGATTGACAGGGAGATTCAACGTGTGAATCAGACCATTATAAAACCTACCGCAACCGTAAACGCATATTTAACAAACCGAAACACCAAGCCGATTCATCAAGGTGTTCATCTCAGTCAATTGCTGAAAAGGACTGAATTGAATTATCATATGGTTGAAACACTTTCCAAAAGTCCGGACAAAATCGATAGCGCGGTGGCCCGCCAGGTGGAGATCGAGGTTAAATATGAAGGCTACATTCAAAAACAGCTGCGGGAAATTGAGCGGTTTAGAAATTTGGAAAGAATAAAAGTACCGCAGGATTTCGATTTTTCCAATATCCATGGTCTATCCAACGAATTAAAGGAAAAGCTTTCTGTGGTGGGACCTCTGACTCTTGGGCAGGTTTCCCGTATCGACGGTGTCACACCTGCTGCTATATCGGTGTTGATGGTGGCACTCAAAGCCGGAAATAGGCTACCGGCTGTTAAAGCATGAATATGGATATTCTTGACACCCAATATCCTAACCCTTATCTTACAAAACGAAAAATTAAACATATGATAAGTCTCCAAATATTTAAAATCAGTTAGTAAGTGAAGGGATTTCTTTGGTATGTCTGAAGATTATTACAAACTGCTTGGTGTACAAAAAAACGCCAGTGAGGAAGAGATTAAAAAGGCTTATCGCAAGTTGGCGATGAAATATCATCCTGATCACACCAAAGGAGACAAAGGGGCTGAAGAAACCTTTAAAAAGATAAGTGAAGCCTATGCCGTACTGAGCGATAAAGAAAAGCGCAAAGAGTATGATACTTTTGGCTCTGAAGGCTTTCGCCAACGTTTTACTCAGGAAGATATATTCAGAGGTTTTGATTTCGGGGATATATTCAGAGAATTTGGTTTTGGTGGTGCTGACTTTTCGCAAGCCGGAAGCGGTGGCAGAAGATTTTCTTTTGGGACGGGCTCACCCTTTAATTTTGGTGGCGCACAACAACATAGCCAGGCCAAAGGATCGGATCTGGTTTATGAACTTCCGCTGACGTTGCGCGAAATCGCCTCCGGGGCAAATAAAGTCATTACATTTCAACATCAGGGTAGATCTGAAAATTTAACCGTGAAAATACCGAAAGGGTTGATAGCCGGAAAAAAATTACGTTTGGCCGGCAAAGGAAGTCCAAGTCCCTACGGCGGACCGGCCGGTAATCTCTACATTAAATCAACTGTAATTAATGACCCTGTGTTCAGCTCAGAGAATTACGATCTATATATCAATCGAGAGCTAACCCTAAGCGAAGCCATATTGGGTACAACCATCTCTGTACCGACTATTTACGACAAACAGTTAAGCCTAAAAATTCCGCCTGGCACCAGACACGGCACCAAGATGCGATTGACGGGACATGGTCTGCCGGAAATGAAGGGAAGTAAAAAGGGGGATCTTTATGTTCGCATACAAGTTAAAATTCCACGCAAACTAAACGATGAACAAAGGCAAGTAGTAGATAGATTGGCTGCTGTTGGTTTGTAATTATCTTATTGATCTAAAAACTTGGTAATGCAGAGTGAAATTTCGGAATTTTTCATCTCATTCTAGCTGCGGCCCTTTCTCCGATGGTTGCCGAAGGCAAGCCAAAGTTCAGATTCTATTTTGCATGTTTTTAGGTTACAGGCAGGCAAGATGCAACCATTATGGCAAGTTTACAGCAAACAAGCCACATTCTTCAGGCACCGACCCCGTCCTTGATTTCTTTA